>JAFAZB010000183.1 GCA_019240015.1 Solirubrobacterales bacterium | reverse complement strand
AGCTCGACCGTCGCCCCCGCCAAATCCGGTCCCGCCGGGGCGACGCTCAGGTGCTCGATCGAGCTTCGCACGATCACATCGCTGATCGGTTTCGCCCCGGTGAGCGCGTCGTACACGGTCGGCGAGCAGTCCTTGCCAATGCCAAGGCTCAGGGTGGCATTGCACTGGGGGTCGATGTCGACCACGAGTGCGTCGTAGCCGGCTTCCGCGATGCAGGCGGCCAGATTGACCGCGGTCGTGGTCTTACCGACGCCGCCTTTCTGGTTCGCGATCGCGTAGACAGTCCCCACGCGGGCAAAGCTAACGCCCGGCGCGGTCAGACAAGCGGGGTCGGGTCGGCTGTCCGCCGACTGGGCCACGCACAATTTCTGACCGTCCCAGCTGGGCCCACGCCTGCGCACGCGCCGGGTCGCGCGGGACCCGCGCACCGTGCGGGACCGGAGCCGCCCCTAAGCCTCCCCGCTCCCGCCGCCAAGCGGGCGTTTGCGAGCGATCCCCGGGCGACGAGGAAACCGGTCAGGAGTGGACCTAACCTTCAACATCAGCTGTAGGTGACGATGGGCTGCGGTTGGAAAGGGCCACACCGGCCGTGGGGACAGCACCTCGAGCCCGAGTTCGGCTCCCGCGCGTCGCGTCGCGGCTTCCACCTCCGGGTCGATCCGACCGCGCCACACAAGCAGTGCGCCGCCGATCCGAAGCAGGGGCGCGGCGTACTCGGCCACCACCGGGAGGGGCGCCAGGGCCCGCGCCAATACGAGGTCGAGCCGCCCCAATGCTTGGCTCCACCCCTCCGCCCTCGTATGCACCACCCGGGCGTTGTCCGCGCCGACGGCCCCGGCCGCTCGTCGCAAGAACGCGCACTTCCGTGCGCTGCTCTCGACTAGCGCCACTGAAGCCCTTGGGAGCGCAACCGCGAGTGGCAGCCCGGGGAATCCAGCGCCCGAGCCGAGGTCCGCGATCGTAGACGCCGACCGCGCCTGCTCGAACTCGAGCGCGACCAGCGAGTCGGCGACGTGCTCATCGACCGCTCTCAGTGGGTCGCGCGCCGCCGTCGGCGCATGCGGGTCCTCGGCCAAGGACAGCAGCAGAGCAGCCAACCGCGACGTGGCTGTGTCGCTGAGCCCATGGGTCCGGCTCAGCGCGACGAGCCGGTCCCACGATCCACCCGGCAGCCGCAAAGGGGTCGCTCGTGTCGTCATCCACCCATCCGCCATCGCTCGCGTTGGATATACGCCCCGTAGCGGTCGAGCATCCTGCCGAGGCGGCCGGTGGCGTAAGCGTCAAGCTCAGGGCCAAGATGCTCCTCTAGTACAGGTAGAACCTCGTGGACCAGAGCCGGTCCACGCGCCATCCACTGGTAGTAAGAACGCCCCCCGTGATGGTATGGACCGTACAGCTTGGTGCTCGGGAACCTGGCCATCAGCCAATGGAAGATCCCCTCGTGACGGACATGCATCCGCAACGTGACCTGGGGCTGCTTGCCGTCCCCGCCAAACGATCCCTCTCCGATCAGCAGACCGACGAGCACGCCGCGGTCGAAGTCGGAAGGCGCGCTCATCCCGCTGTTCTATCGCAACAAGCCTGTTTCACCGGGAAACGACTCGTGAAACGGGGCGTCCCGCGGCGAGGGGACGGCACGTGCGGCGACGGGAACTGCGCGGGGGGAAGGTACCCCGCGGCCGCGGCAGACGCGCCCCGCGGCGTAGGGCTCGGCGGCTACCAGCTGCTCGCGCCGGTCGGGCGCGGACCAATCCCGCGGCCCGCGGGGACCAAACCCCGCGGCCAGGGCCACGCGAGACCCGTCAGTCGACCAGCGGAGCAACGACGAGGCGCCGGGCCGGCTCTTGTCCCTCGCTATAGGTCTCCACGTCGTACCGGTCCTTCAGGTGCTCGTGGATCACCTTGCGTTCGAGCGCTGTCATCGCGTCGAGCGACACCGGACGGCGATCGTGCACGGCGGCCTCGGCGGCCTGGTCGGCGGCGGCTCGGAGGGCGACGGCGCGACGCTCGCGGTAGCCCGCGGCGTCGACCACGATCTGCTTCTTGGGCTGCTCGCCGCCGCTGGCTATCCGATAGGCGAGGTGCTGGATCGCGTCGATCGTCTGACCGTGGTGGCCGATCAGCAATCCAAGGTCCGGACCGACGTACTCGGCGGTGACATGGTCGCCGTCTTCATGAACGTCGACCGTCGCCTCGACCCCGGCGGCGACTGCGATCCGCTCGAGCAGCTCTCGAACGACCGGGACCACCTCGGTTGCCGGGTGGCCCACCCTATCTCCGGCGCCCCGAGCGCTTTTTCTTCTTGCGCGGAGGGGGCGGCGGTGCTGCACCCCGGGTACGCGCGGCAGCGCCCACGGCGGTGGGTTGCTCGGCGGACTTGAGCCTTCCGCGCAGCAGCGATCCCAGGCCTCCGCCCGGCGATCCGTTGGCTCCGCTGTCCGAGTCGCCGTCGACGGTGGGCCCCGCGGCGGCTCGCGCAGAACCGGCGGCGCCAGCGGAGCCGGTCGCAGTGGCGCCGGCGACAGCGGGGGCGTTCATCGGCCCGAGCCGTCTTCGCACCACGTACTGCTGGAGGATCGTCCACGAGTTGGTCGTCACCCAGTAGACGATCACCCCGGCCGGGAAGCTGATGATGAAGAACACGAACAGAAGCGGCATGAACATCATGATCTGGCGCTGGGTCTTGTCCATCGTCGGGCTGGACATCATCAGCGTCGAGGCCAGCTGGGTCCCGACGTAGAGCAGGATCAAGACGAGTAGCGTGGCTCCGGTCGCCTTGTTGGTCAGGTCGCTGATGAACAAAAACCCGGCTCCATGCCCCGCGCCACATGGGACGGTGTGCCCGGGGGCCACATGGTGCATCGCCTGCACGGTCGGGCAGATGTTCTTCCGCAGGTCCTGACGGAGCATGTAGAACAGCGAGATGAACACCGGCAGCTGCGCGGCCAGGGGGAGGCAAGAGCCAAGCGGGTTGACCTTGTTCTCCTTGTAGAACTTCATCAGCTCCTGCTGCTGTCGCTGCTTATCGGCCTTGTACTTGTTCTGGATCGCCTTCATCTCGGGCTGCAGGCGCTGAAGCGCCTGCATCGAGTGGAACTGCTTGAGCGTCAGTGGAATCAGGACCGCACGAATCACCACGGTAAGGAGCACGATCGACCAGCCCCAGCTGACGCCCACGCTGTTGTGGAAGAACTTCAGCACCGCCTCGAATACGTCGATCAGCGGCTGGAAGATGTTCGCGGTGAGGAGCATGGGTCAGGCGTTCGGGGCCGGAGCTCGAGCTTTGAAGAGCCGCTGGTTCTCGACCGGATCCACTCCTCCATGGCTCCATGGATTGCAGCGAAGCAACCGCCATCCGGCGAGCACGAGTCCGCGCAGGACTCCGAGTCTATCGATCGCCTGTACGGCGTACTCGGAGCACGAGGGGTAGTACTTGCAGCGCCCGCCGAACGCCGGCGAAAGGAGTCGCTGGTAGCCGCGCAGCAGCGCGATCGCAATCGCCCTCGGCGCCCTCATCGCGCCGCCCCCGAGGCTCGTTCGATCAGGTCCGCCAGCGCTTTCCTGATCCCTGGCAAACCCTCTCTCTCAACTAGAGCCTTAGCATCATGTCTGGCGACGATTACCGCGTCGGTGCCGGCGGGAAGATGCTCGCTTTCGAGCGCGAAGCCTTCGCGCAGCAGGCGCTTGACGCGGTTGCGATCGACGGCGCCGCCCACCTTGCGTGAGACCGACAGTCCGAGCCGCGGTGGGCCGTCCTCGCCGCGCGGGAACACGTAGAGGACCAGCTCCCGCCCGGCCTGGGAGCGGCCGTGCCTGAAGACGCGATCGAAGTCCGCGCTGCGTGAAAGCCGGGCACGCCCGGGCCGCGGCCGCGAACCAGGCGTTGGAACCATCAGACTGTCAGGCGCTTGCGGCCCTTCGCGCGCCGGCGCTTGAGCGTCATACGACCCGCCCGGGTACGCATCCGCGCCCGGAATCCGTGGGTGCGGGCGCGCTTGCGCTTCTTTGGCTGGTAGGTGCGTTTCATCGCAGATCGGGCGCGAGGGCTGGTACGTGGCCGGACGAAACAGCGGTTCTGCAAGCCGCCCCGGCGGGACGCCTCAGTATACGCAGCGCCCGCCCCGCCCCCGCCCGCTTGTCGTGGCCGGCGCCCCGCTCGCGCCCGGCCGCTTGTAGCGGGCCGGCGGCCGCTTTCGACCCGACCAACCGCCCGGTCGACCGACCGGTGACACACTCTCCAGGGCGAGTCGAGGGTGCTGCTCCTTTTCCTCGCGCTTTGCGCCAACGCCCCTGATTGCTCGCCGGCGGGCCGGATCGCCGCTGGTATATTCGCGCGCCCCGAGGGCGTGGTGCTCGGGCCCTCACAATGGTTTGACCGGACGCTCCCGACCAGGGGTCGCGTGGACCTGCCCGCACAATCAGAGCCACTGTCAGCATGGCGTGAGATCCGAGACGAGCTCAGACGAGCCGTCGGTGAGAGCACCTATGAGATCTGGCTCGCGTCGCTGGAGCTCGAGCAGTGGGAGCGCAACGTGCTGCGACTACAAGCCCCCGCCGCCACGGGAACCTGGGTAGCGAAGCGATTCGGACGCGTGCTCGAGAGCTGCGCGCACAAGGTCGCCGGCTCCTCTGTTCGGGTAGTGATCGCCGACCACGGCGGCAAGGGCGATCGTGGCTCGCCGGCCCACGAGCCGCGCGGCGCCCCCGAGCCAGCCGATGCCGAGCTCTCGGCCGCGTTCAATCCTCGCTACAGCTTCGACCAGTTCATCATCGGCGATGGCAACCGCCTCGCGCATGCGGCGGCGCTGGTGGTCGCGGAGCAGCCCGGCAACACGTACAACCCGCTGTTCCTGCACGCGCCGCCGGGGCTCGGTAAGACCCACCTGCTGCACGCGATCGGCAACTACGTGCTCGCCTACGGAGGCGGTACGACGGTCCGCTACACCACCGCGGAGGCGTTCACCAACCAGTTCATCGAATCGCTCGGCTCGCGTTCACTCGAGCGCTTCAAGCGCGCCTACCGGGGAATCGACGTGCTGCTCGTTGACGACGTGCAGTTCTTCGCGAGCAAGCTCAAGACCGTGGAGGAGTTCTTCCACACCTTCAACGCGCTGTACGACAGCGGCCGGCAGCTGGTCCTCAGTTGCGATCGACTTCCGCGGCAGCTGCTCGACATCGAGGAGCGGCTGCGAGAGCGATTCGATTCGGGCCTGGTCGCCGACATTCGCCCGCCCGATCACGCCACCCGCCTTGCAATCCTGAGCAAGCGCGCCGAGCTCGATCGCCTGAAGCTCGAGGATCGATCGGTGCTCGACCTGATCGCCGAGCGCGCCGGCAACAACGTGCGAGCACTCGAAGGTGCCCTGATCCGCGTCGTCGCATACCACTCGCTCACCCAGCGACCGATCGACGCCGAGCTCACGATGACAGTCCTGGACGGCTTGTATCCGCGCCCCGTGTCGCCAGGCAGCTCGATCACGGACATCCAGCACCTGGTCGCGGCTCAGTACAAGCTGTCCGTAGACGAGTTGCTGTCGCCCAGCAAGGCCGCGCGGGTTGCATGGCCGCGGCAAATCGCGATGCACTTGACGCGCGAGTTCACCGACGCCTCGCTCCACAAGCTCGGAGAGGCGTTCGGCGGTCGCAACCACGCGACGAT
>JAFAZB010000125.1 GCA_019240015.1 Solirubrobacterales bacterium | reverse complement strand
ACCGTCTCCGGCAGGTTGACGAGCGCGAACACCGGGCGGTCGAGGTTGCTGAAGTGGCGAGCGAGACGCTCCCGCTCCGAGTCCGAGAAGCTCTCGACCGGGTACCGCATGGGCGGCGGATCGTAGCGCCGGCCCCGGCGCGCTCAGGCGCGGCTTGGCGCGGCCGGCGCCCGGCGGGCGGCCGGCGGGCGCGCGGACGTTCACCCGAGCGTGATCGCGACGCGGTGGTTGGCGGCGTGGGTGCTGCGCGCGCGCGGCGATTGGCCGACGACGTGCAGCGTGCGGTGGGCGGGCGCGCGGCGCGGCCGGTGGGTCTTGCCAAGCTCGCAGTGGGCCCGGTTCAGCGCGGCCCGGGCCTGGGCGACCGTCAGGTGCCGGAGGTTGGGGACCACGCAGGTGATCAGGGGGAAGATCGCCAGCGTTGCGTCGTCGACCGAGAAGGCGCGCGTGCTCGGCAGCGACGGCTCGCGCCGCCCGCCGTAGAAGACCCAGAAGCGATGCGATGGCAGCCCCTGGACCACCGTTCCATCGACCGGAGCGGTGCGCAGGTGGGCGGCCGGATTTGAGATGTTGAGGATGTTCCAGGGGTCGATCGTGATCGATGGCAGCACGACCCCGTAGAGCGACCAGCTGCGGATCCCGAACGGCGCCCCGCCCACCACCCGGAACACGCCCCTGGTGCTGGTGGCGAGGAACGTGCCGTTGGCCGGATAGGGATTCAGCGAGCTGAACTGCTGGGCGCTGATGATCGTGTAGGGCTGGGGTCCGCCGAACGGGCTCCAGCTGCTCACGTACAGCGGCGCTCCGCCCGCGATCAACCACACAGCCGGCTGGCCGGCGACCTGGACGAAGGTGCCGTCGGGTATCGAGGTGGCGCCGACGGTCGCGCCATCGAGGTAGTCGCCATCGATGTTGAGCGTGACGCCGCCGTGGGTCTCGTTGGCGCCGCCGCTGTATTGGTGCAGCCGCTGGTGCGCGGACCAGTCGCTGCTCGGGACGTAGGGATCGCTGGTCGTGTGCTCGCCGTTCCAGTCCGCGATCCAGATGTCGTCGGGCTCCTGGAAGCCGGTGCCCCGGGCGGCGATCATGTCGCTGATCGCGGAGTTGGCGTTGCCGTACACGCCCGAGGTGTAGCCGGCCGCGTGCAAGCCCGCGGTCCAGGCCGAGAGGAAGTTGAGCACCGCCGCGGTGTTGGGCGAGCCCGTCTGGTACGCCTCCATGTCGTCATAGATCGGGCTGCCGGGGCCGAGCCCCAGCGCCTGGGCGTGCGTGACCGCGTCGCTGGCGGCGGCGGCTCCTTGCGCCGAGGCCTGGCTCGGCACGATCGAGGCACATCCGCAGCTGTTGGTGGGGGCCTGGAGGCCGACGTAGGTCGGGATCAGGTGCCAGCCGGCGGCGGTCTCGCCGCTCGTCCAGCCGGCGGTCAGGTTGGGCTGCGAGCAGGCCATGTTGGTGCCGCCGATGTAGATCCCGATCGCGCGGTAGGGGGAGGAGCTCCACGCCGCCATGTCGCCGGGGCTGGGGGCCGAGCACGCGTCGAAGCCGAGCCCGGTGTAGACGCTGGCGGCGCTGGCGGCCCGGGCGCGTGCCGGCGGCGGCGCCTCGGCGGCCCTCGCCGATGCGGGCGAGCTGGCCAGCGAGCGGACGCCGAGCGCCCGCGCGACCGTCTGCGGGGAGCTCGACCAGGTCGCGGTGACGGCGAGGCCATGGGCGGGCAGCAGCAACTGGGCGAGCGATCCCTGGCCGCCCGCACTCGGGGGGCCGGGGCCGCCGGCCACGCCAGCGCCGGGGGCGCCGGGGAGCACCGCCCCGCCCGCGCCCCCGCCCGCGCCTGCGCCATGAGCGGTGAGCGGCTCGAGCAGGATCGCCTCGGTGCGCCCCGCCGCGTGCGCGGGGCAGCGCTGCTCGGCGCTCGGGCGACCCAGGTACAACGCATGGCGGTCGAAGCGGACGCAGACCCGCGGATCGGCACTCAGGTCGTACACCGGCCAGCGCGCGGGAACCACCAGCGCGTAGCCGTGATAGCGAACCAGCTTGGTGCTGGCCCCGGCCGAAGCCTCAGCCGGGAGCGCCCAGCTCGCCAGCGCGGCCAGCAGCGCCAGCCCCAACCGCGGCGCGATCGCGCGACCCGCGCGCCGAACCCCGCTGTGCCCACGTCTCAAGATGAGCATGCTTGCTGCGAAAAGACCAACCGGCGGCCGAGGCTAGCGCCTTTGTGCCCGACCCGCGAGGCGCGCCAGGCGTCTTGCTAGCCGGCGCTCTCGGGATGCCCGGTCGACTGCGAGCCTTCGCCCGCCTCGCCGCCGGAGTCCTCGTCCTGGCCGCCGCCGGAGTCCTCGTCCTGGCCGCCGCCGGAGCGGCGCTTGCCCGAGCCCCCGCCCTCGCCGTGCTGTCCCGGGGACTCCTCGGCGTTCTGGTCCGAGACTCCGCCGGGCGGGTCCTCGTGGCCGTAGGTCTCCTCGGTGTCGGAGCGCCGCTCTTCCATGGCAAGCCGCTACCCGGGTTCCGCCCCCGGCCAAACGCAAAGCTCCCTAGAAGATGCCGTTGAGCGCGTGGCCCGCGTGGGCGGCGAGGTGGAACAGCGGCGAGGGGACGATGCCGAAGAACACGCTCGCGGCGGCGAACAGCAGCGCCACGAAGGCCACCTCGGGATACGGGATCGAGCGGGCCGGGGTGGGCCAGGCGCCGGCGTCCGCTGCGGGGGAGCCGCCGGCGATCGGCGCCAGCGCCCCCCCGCCGGCGGCGGCCGGGGCGGGGGCCGCGGTGGCGCCCATCCACATCGTCGCCACCACCCTCAGGTAGTAGCCGAGCGAGATCATCGACCCGATCACGAGCACGATCGCCAGCCAGGTGTAGTCGCCGTCGATCAGTGCGTGGATCAGCTGGAACTTGCCGATGAACCCAACCGTGCCGGGGATCCCGGCCAGCGACAGCATCGCCACCGTCATCGGCCAGGCCAGCCATGGGCTGCGGGCGCCGAGCCCGGCCAGGATCGAGAGGTCGTCGCTCCCGGGCTCGCCTTCGCGGGCGGCTGGAACCTCGCGCTCCTGGGCGACGACCACGGCGAACGCGGTCAGGTTCATCGCCAGGTACACGCCCAGATAGAGCACCGTGGCCTGGACCCCGAGCTGGCTGCCGACCACCACCCCGCCGAGCATGTAGCCCGCCTGCGCGACGCCGGAGTAGCCCAGCATCCGCTTCAGCGAGGACTGACCGAGCGCACCGACGTTGCCGACCACGATCGTGATCGCCGCGATCGCGGCGATCAGCGGTGCCCATTTGTTCTGGGCGCCGATCGCCGCGACGTCGAAGAAGCGCAGGAACACGCCCAGCGCCGCCGCCTTGGTGGCGGTCGCCATGAATGCCGTGATCGGCGTGGGCGCGCCCTCGTAGACGTCGGGGGTCCACTGATGAAACGGCGCCACCGAAGCCTTGAACGCGAACCCCACGATGACCAGTCCCAGGCCGGTCAGCAGGAGCGGGTCACCGAGGATCCCGCCGAACTGCTTGCCGACCGAGACCGCGTTGCCGATCGTGGCGAAGTCGGTCGAGCCGGTGGCGCCGTAGATCAGCGCCAGCCCGTAGACGAGCGTCGCCGAGCCGACCGATCCGATCACCAGGTACTTGAGCCCCGACTCGAGCGAGCCCTCGCGCCGGAACTCGGACGCGCACAGCACGTACAGCGGGATCGAAAGCAGCTCGATCCCGATGAACAGCGTGACCAGATTCTGCGCCGAGACCAGCACGTTCATCCCCAGCACGCTGAACAGCAGCAGCGAGTGGTACTCGCCGTGGCCGGCATGCGCGGGAGCGGAGATCCGGAACGAGAGCAGCACGGCCGCCAGCGCGGCGACCGAGAAGATCAGGTCGAGCGTCAGCGCCAGGTCGTCGATTTCGAGCGCCCCGGACACGATCGCGGCGTGGTGCTTGAAGCGCGCGATCTCGAACGCGATCGAGCACACCAGCGCCAGGATGCTCGCGAGCGGCACGATCCGCTCCCTGGCCAGCGGGCTGCGCAACAGCCCGATCAGCAGCACCGCAAGCGCCCCGATCGTGAGCGCCAGGAACGGAGACAGTCCCACCCAGTCGATGTGCGGGCCGGCGAGGTGGTGCACGGCGCGGTGGACCGCAGCGACGACGTTCATCGCGCGGCTTCCGCGACGGGCAGCTGGGCGGCGGGAATCGAGGCCTTCACCGATGGCTCCGTGCGCCGCAGCACGAACTGCGGATAGAACGCCAACACCACGATCACGGCGACGATCGGGACGATCGCCGCGCCGTCGGCGAGTCCGAGCTCGCGCGTCGCGACCTGCTTGCCGACGCGGTTGTGCATCGAGCCGATGAACAGCCGCAAGGCGTACACCGCGGCCCCCACGACCCCCACGAACGCGATTGCGGCGATCGCCAGCTTGGCCTTGAACACGCCGAGCAGGATCATGAACTCCCCGATGAAGTTGGACGAGCCGGGCATCGCCAGCATCGCCAGCGAGACGATCAGGAACAGGGTCGCCAGGATCGGCGCGCGGAATGCGGCACCCCCCATATCGCGCAGGTTCTCGGACCCCCCGGTGCGCGCCGCGAGCGCCGCGACGATGAAGAACATGGGCGCCGTGACCAGTCCGTGGTTGACCATCTGGAGCACCGCTCCCTGGCCCCCTTCAGGGCGCAGCGAGAAGATCCCCAAGGTGATGAAGCCGAGCTGCGCGACGCTCGAGTAGGCAACCACCAGCCGGGCGTCGGGAGTCGTGAACGCCAGCGCCGTGGCCCACAGGATCGACAGCAGCGCGATCAGCAGCAAGAGCGTCTGGTAGTGGGTCGCGGCGTAGGGGAACAGCGGCAGCACGATTCGCAGGAAGCCGTAGGCGGCGACCTTGGCGACCACGCCGGAGAACACCGCCACCGCCGGAATCGGCATCGACTTGTAGCCGTCGGCGAGCCAGCCGTGGAACGGGACCAGCGGCATCTTGACCAGGAACGCGACCGCGAAGCAGAGGAAGATCCACTCCTGCGAGGCGCGCGAGAGCGGCAGGTG
>JAFAZB010000071.1 GCA_019240015.1 Solirubrobacterales bacterium | reverse complement strand
AGCCGACGGGCGGCGCCGACGCCGATCATCTGGTCGTAGAGCACGTCCGGGGTCATCCGCACCAGCTCGAGCTCACGCCGGCCCTGTCGAAGCAGCTCGTGGCCGGCGGCGAACGGAATCAGGTGAGTGAAGCCTTCCAGCGCCACGCAATCGCCGTCCTCGACGAGCTCTGCGATGGCTTCTCGAAGCTCGACGACTTCAGCCATGTGCGCTATGCGAACGACCGCACACTATGCGTACATGATATAGGATTGCCGGGCGGACCGAGCATCCCCCAGCGGGGTAGGAGTGAGGAGACATGCGCACACAGGTCGGCATCGTGGGCGCCGGGCCTGCCGGGCTGACGCTGGGCCTGCTGCTCCAGCGCGAGGGGATCGAGTGCGTGATCCTCGAGCTCAGGAGTCGCGACTACGTAGAGCGGCGGGTGCGTGCGGGGCTGCTCGAGCAGAACACAGTCGACCTGCTCCATCAGCTGGAGGTGGGCGACCGGCTCGACCGGGAGGGCCTCCAGCACGACGGCATCTATCTGCGCCGCCAGGGGGAGACGCTGCGGATCGCGATCCACGAGCTGACCGGGCGCAGGGTGACGATCTATGGCCAGCAGGAGGTGGTCAAGGACGAGATCGACGCCTTCTTGGAGCGAGGCGGGGAGCTGCGCTTCGAAGTCTCCGATGTCGCGATTGCGGACTTCGACTCCGGCCGACCCCGAATCTCGTACGTCAGCGGGAGCTCGGAAGAGGAGCTCGAATGTGAGTTCATCGCCGGTTGCGACGGCTCCCACGGCATCTGCCGGCAAGCGATCCCCGAAGGGGTGCTGACCGAGCACGAGTACGTGTATGAGTTCGGGTGGCTGGGCATCCTGGCCGAGGCTGCTCCCGCCACCGACGAGCTGATCTACGGCTGGCACGAGCGCGGGTTCGCGCTCTACTCGATGCGCTCGCCGAGCGTCAGCCGTCTGTACCTCCAGGTCCCGGCGGACGAGGACATCGAGCTCTGGCCCGACGAACGGATCTGGGAGGAGCTCCAGACGCGACTGGAGACCGAGGGCTGGAGCGTCAACCAGGGTCCCGTGTTCGAGAAGGGCATCACCCCGATGCGCAGCTTCGTGTGCGAGCCGATGCAGTGCGGGAACCTGTTCCTGGCAGGCGACGCGGCTCACATCGTGCCTCCGACCGGAGCCAAGGGCCTCAACCTGGCTGTCAACGACGCGCGGTTGCTCGCCGCCGCGCTGGTGGAGTGCCAGCGCGATGGCTCGCGCGAGCGGCTCAACCGCTACTCGCAGACCGCGGTGCGCCGGGTCTGGCGAGCACAGGACTTCTCGAACTACATGACCCAGCTGCTGCACGACCTGGGTCGCGGCCGGTTCGACCGCCAGCTCCAGCTGTCCCGGCTCGAGTACCTGAGCAGGTCGGAGGCCGCGGCCACGAGCCTGGCCGAGAACTATGCGGGCCTGCCGGCGGCCCCGGACTTCTGAGAGACGGCGGAGGAGATGCACGCCAGCGGCTCGGCTGAGTCCACCGCGGCCGTCGACCCCGCTGAGCTCGACCTGATCGGGGCGGCGACGCAGCTGCGCGAGCGACGGCTGAGCTCGCTCGAGCTGACCGACGCGTGCTTGCGCCGGATCGAGCAGCGAAACGGAGGGCCGCCTTCGCACGACGGGTCGCCGGACGCGATCAACGCCTGGGTCCGGCTGTATCCGGAGCTCGCGCGCGAGCAGGCACTGGCGGCCGACCAGCGCCGGCAGCTCGAAGGCGACGGGGCGCCGTTGTTGTGCGGGATTCCGATCGCCCTGAAGGACCTGTTCGGCGTCGGCGGGCTGCCACTGACCGCGTCCAGCCGCGTGCTCGAGGGCAACGTGGCGCGCGTCGACGCCCCCGCCTGGGGACGCCTGCGAGCGCAGGGCATGGTGCTGCTCGGCCACACCCACACGCACGAGTTCGCCGCCGGCGGGACGACCGACCAGGTGGGTAATCCGTGGGAGCTCGGGCGGGTGGTGGGCGGCTCGAGCGGCGGGAACGCGGCCGCGCTAGCCGCGCGAATGACGCCCGCGGCGCTCGGGAGCGACACCTGCGGGTCGCTGCGGATCCCCTCGGCGTGTTGCGGGACCTCGGCGATCAAGCCCAGCCATGGACGGATTCCGATCGACGGCATCATCCCGCTGGCCCCCTCGCTCGACCACCCCGGCCCGATGGCGCGGACGATCGCTGACTGTGCCGCCTTGCTGAGCGCGCTGACCACCGGAGCTCCGCCGAGCGATCCGTTGTCCCCGGCGGCGGCCCCGTTGGCGAAGCTGGCGCTGGCGCCGCGCGCCGATGCTCGTCCGCTGGCGGGGCTGCGGGTAGCGCTCACCGATCGCCCCGACGCGCTGGAACTGGCGCCCGCCGTCGCGCGCGGGCTCGACGCCGCCGTGCGCGCATGCAAGCTACTGGGGGCCGACGTGGTGGCACTGCCGGCCCCCTGGGAGCTTGCGTGGGACGACCTCAGCCTCGTGCTGCTGACCGAGATGTGGGCTTATCACGGCCAGTTCGCTTCCTTGCGCGAGCGCTACCGGCCCGCGATCGCCGAGTTGGTGGAGGCGGCCAGCCAGTTCACCGACGCCCAGGCCTACCTCGGCGCGCAGGCGCGCCGCCGACAGGGCACGGCGACCTGGGAGGCGTGGTTCGCGGAGCACCGCGTCGACTTCGTGCTGGAGCCGACACTGCCGATCGTCCCCTACGCCCGCGGTCGGGGTTATGACAGCGGCCACGCCGGCGGGGCGGGCGACCCGATGATCGCCCTCACCGCGCTGTGGGACCTGACCGGGATGCCGGTCGCCGCGCTGCCGGTCAGCTGGGAGGTCGGCGTCTCGCTGGTTGCCCCCCGCGGCCGGGAGGGCCCGCTGCTGCAGGCGGCGATCGACCTCCAGATGCACGCCTTGGGAACGCCCTGAGCCGCCCGCCTTCAGTCCGTAGTCGGGGCGGTATACGGTTCTCGCATCGTCAACCACCCGGGAGGACTTCGTGCGCAGTGCTGACATCGAGGCGGTCGGTGAACTGGCCGGAGGCGCGCTGGCGGCTGGCGGTGGGCTGATCAAGGAGCTGCACGAGGGGATCGCGTCGCGGCCGTTCGGGGCACTGGGACCGGCGGCCACCCCCGCCCGGGTGATCCACGACCGCGTGTCGCGAGCCGTGTACGGCGGCGTCCAGCGAGGGCTGCGGGCGGGCGCGGCGGGGGGTGCGAGGCTACTGGCTCAGCGCGCCGGCAAGGAAGGCCCGGCGCTGGCGGCGACGCCCGTCGGCTCAGTGGCGCTCGGCGCGCTCAACGGTCTGTACGGCAATCACCTGACCGCACGGGGCGACCGGCTGGCACTGGGGATGGACCTGCACCGCGGCGGCCGGGACCTCCCGGTCAGCTCCGAGGCACTCGCGCAAGCATTGCCGCGGGCGACCGGCCGGATCGCGGTGTTCATCCACGGACTGATGGAGAACGACCAGTCGTGGCGGCACTTCCCGCTGGGTGGTGACCGCGCGCGGCGGCGCACGTACGGCGAGCGGCTGGAGCACGAGCTCGGCTTCACCGCCGTCCACCTCCGCTACAACACCGGCCTGCGGATCTCCCAGAACGGGCGGCAGCTGGCCAGCTTGCTCGACGACCTGCTGGCGTGCTGGCCGGTCGACCCGCGGGAGCTGGTGCTCGTTGGCCATTCGATGGGCGGGCTCGTGGCGCGCAGCGCCTGTCATTACGGGGAGCGCGACGGTCGTGATTTCACCGTGGCGGTCCGCCACGTCTTCTGTCTCGGAACGCCGCACCTGGGAGCCGACCTGGAGAAGGGGATGAACATGGTCGGCTGGGCGCTCGCCCGCGTGCCGGAGACGCGACCGCTGAGCTCGCTGCTCAACGCCCGCAGCGTCGGGATCAAGGATCTGCGCTACGGGTCCTGCGTGGAGGAGGACTGGTGTGACTGCGACGCGGACGAGTTCCTGCGCGACCGCTGTCAGGAAGTGCCCTTCCTGCCAAAGGCCAACTACTACTTCATCGCGGCGAGCCTGCGCCAGGGGCCCCTCGGCTCGCTGCTTGGCGACCTGCTGGTGAGGATCCCGAGCGCGTCCGGACGCGG
>JAFAZB010000004.1 GCA_019240015.1 Solirubrobacterales bacterium | reverse complement strand
CCCTACCGAAGCTGGAACGAGGAGCGGGTCAGGCGCGACGCGCGCGATCCCGCGTACACGGTCGCCTACAGCGCCTGCGCGGCGGCGCGCGACCTGCACCTCGCAGCGCTGGTCGTGCCGACGCTCTCCGGGCGCTCAGCCCGCTTGCTGTCGGCCCATCGGCCCCAGGTCCCGATCTATGCCCTGTCCCCCGGCAAGGAGACGATCCGGCGCTGTGGCCTGATGTGGGGCGTGCAGGCGGGGTCGATGCGCCGCCACGAGACCACCGAAGCGCTGATCGCCGACGCCGCCAGCCGCGTGGTCGAGCTCGGCTGGGTCAAGCCCGGCGCCCGGATCGGGATCACCGCCGGCCTGCCGAGCGGGCGCCCGGGAACGACCAGCCTGGTGCAGGTGCAGCGGGTCTAGCGCGCACCCCGCTGCTCGGTGTAGGGTCGGCCAAACGCGAGCAAAGGGGGATCCATGGCAGGCGAGGAGAACATCGAGTCCGCCAAGCGCGGGTACGCCGCCTTCTCATCGGGCGACGCGGAAGGCGCGATGGCCGAGATCTCAGACGAGATCGAGTGGATCACGCCGGGCAACAGCGCGGTCAGCGGCATCCGTCGCGGCAAGGAGCAGGTGGGAGAGCTGTGGGGAATGCTCGCCGAGAAGGGCTTCTCCACCAGCCCGCAGTACTGGCTGTCCGACGACGAGCGGGTGGTCGTCTTGACCCACATCACCGCCCAAGGCGAGGAGGCCGATACGGTCGACGTGCTCACCTATCGGGACGGCAAGCTGGTCAAGTTCCAGACCGCCACCGATACCGCGATGCTGGAGCGGCTGTACGGGACGAAGTAGCGCTGCTCGCCGCCTCAAGCGGCGGCGCGTGCGTAGAACTCGGCCTCTTGGCGGCCCAGCTCGGTAGCCGGCGGGTCGCCGTAGAACCACTCCCGCGCGATCCGGTGGAAGTTACCCCGCGCGTGGAGCTGCGCGATCACCGCCAGCGTCAGCACCTCCATCCGCCGGCCGAAGATGTGGTCCGGCGGCGCCGACTCGTGCCGTAGCTGGCCGAAGTACTCCGAGCGCGGATCGCTCATGTCGATCAGGACCTGGGTGGCGTACTCGGGCGAGAGCTCCACGTCCCGGTCGACCGTGTACCAGGAGGTGGCGGCGCGGAAGTGCGCCAGCACGCGATCGGGGTTGAAGCGCTTGGGGTCCGGGAAGAAGCCGGTTTCGGTACCGAGCCGCATGATCGTCTCGGTGTCGCCGTCGATGATCGCCCGCGCGACGGCGATCTCGAGCTCGACCGTCCCGGGGGGCATCCGCTTGAACAGCCCGAAGTCGAAGAATCCGACGCGCCCGTCGGCGAGCAGCAGCATGTTGCCGGGGTGGGGGTCGCCGGAGAACTGCCGGTGGCGGTACAGACAGCCGAAGTAGAACCGGAACAGGATCTCGGCGATCCGGTCTCGCTCGCGATGCGGATAGCCCTTCAGCTCCTCGAACCCGGTCCCTTCCAGGTACTCGGTGACCAGCACTCGCTCGCGCGAGAGCGAAGTGACCACCTGCGGGACCACGATGAACGGGTGTCCGCGAAAGATCCGTCCCAGCGTGCGCTGGTTCTGAGCCTCGAGCTCGTAGTCGAGCTCCTCCTCGATCCGATCGCGGATCTCCTCGCCGATCGCCTTGGGGTCCATCCCCGGCGCGATTCTCTTCGCCAGCCGCAGGATCAACCCCAGGTTCTGCATGTCGGCCCGGACCGCCGCGGCGACCCCGGGATACTGGACCTTGACCGCCACCTGCCGCCCGTCGGTCAACCTCGCCCGGTACACCTGGCCGATCGAGGCGGCCGCGATCGGCTCCTGCTCGAACTCGTCAAACGCCTCCCCGAGCGGACCATCGAGCTCGTCCTCGATCACCTTGCGCATGTCCTTGAAGGTGACGGTCGGCGCCGCGTCCCGGAGCGTGGCGAGCCGACGCTGGAACTCCGCCCGGTACTGCTCCGGCACGACGCCGACGTCGAGGAACGACATCACCTGCCCGACCTTCATCGCGGCGCCCTTCATCGTCCCCAGCGCCGCCACGATCTGCTCGGCCGCCTCGATGTGGCGGCGCTCCAGCGCGGCTTGGCGCCCTTCCTTGGTGCGGGTCACGTTGGCCGCGCGGGTGCCCGCCTGACGGATCGCCTGCCCTGCCGCGAGTCCCCCGATCTTGGCGGTCCGCCCCACGCGCGAGGTGGGGATCTTGTCTCTCGCCACTGCTTGCGATTCTAGGGGCGCGCGGACGCTCGCCCGCGCGAGCCGCGCGCTACCGCGCTGCGCGCTCCACGCGAGACCCGGGGACGATGTCATCCGAGCCGTCCTGCCAGCGGACCCAGGCCTTGTGGCCACCGTCATAGTCCGCGCCGAGCAGGACCAGCGTCGCCGGCTCGCCGAGCGCGGTGCACGGCTCCTGGCCCTCCTGGTCGAGGCCCCTCCAGATGCGCACGAAGCGATTGCGCTCGCGCTCCTCCGCGACCGTGGTCGGCTCGGTGTGCCCCGGGTGGATGCGGGTCTCAGGCGCCAGCTCGAGCAAGGTGTCCATGATCGACGCCTTCAGGTCCGCGTAGGTCGTGTGTCCGGGGGCCCGGACCCCGCCAACCGAGCCCTTGAACAGCGTGTCGCCGGTGAACACGTCGGTGCCGTCGACCAGCAGCGAGAGCATCCCCGCGGTGTGCCCCGGGGTGTGCAGCGGCTCGATCTGGAGCGCCCCGGAGTCGATCGGCTGGCCGGGCTCGAGCGTGCCGGTGGCCTGCGGCACGAGCTCCCGCTCGAGCGGGTGGATCAGCACCGGCACGTCCGGGTGGCGCTCCCGCACCGCGTCGAGCTCGGCAACGTGATCGTGGTGGTGGTGGGTGAGCAGCACGTGAGTGAGCGTCAGCTGGCCGCGGTGCAACACGTCGAGCAGCGGCGCGACGGGGCCGCCGGCGTCGATCATCACCGCGTGCCCACCGAGCTCGTCGGCCACGACGTAGGTGTTCGAGAGCCACTGGTCGTGCATCGAGCGCTCGACAATCACGGGGAGAGCCTATCCTGACGGCATGGGCGTGATCCACACCTGCTACCGGATCCTCGAGATCGATCGCTCGGTGGCCTTCTACGAGGCGCTGGGGTTCGAGGAGCGGCGCCGGGCTTCGATTCGTGACGAAGCGGTCAACGTCTTCATGAGCCTCCCCGACGACGGAGCGGAGCCGCGACTGGAGCTGACCTACAACGTCGGCCGCACCGAGCCGTACGAGCTCGGCACCGGCTACGGTCACATCGCGATCACCACCAAGGACCTGGACGGAACGCTGACACGGCTCGCCGATCAGGGGATCGAGCCCGAGCGCGCCCCGTACACGGTGCGGGACGGCGGGCCCCGGCTGTGCTTCGTGCGCGATCCGGACGGATACCGGATTGAGATCCTCGAGCGCGATAGCGCGTGAGCGCCTGAGCGCGCGATGGCGCAGACGAGCACGATCGCCAAGCTGCTCGAGCGCTTCGCGCAGGGAGTAGCCGCGCACGATCGGGAGAACCCCGGGCACCACACCTGGGGGATCGGGATGGCCCATTTCGACATCGAGCGACTGGGGCTCGAGCAAGGCGAGGAGATCCTCCCGGGCATCGTGCTGCAAGCGGATGGAGGGGTCACCGGCAACTTCCGGATCCTGTGCGACGGCGACCACGATCAGGGCGAGGCCGAGCAGCGGCAAGAGGTGGTGGACGCGGTCGCCTCCGAGGAGATCGCGCTGCCGGTGCACGCTCCCGGCTCGCCGCCGCCGGTCAAGCCTCCGCTCTAGCGCTGCGGTTGTTCTGCGACGGGCGGCGAGACGCCGGCCCGCCGGGCGATCTCGAGGCTGAGGCGCTCGATCGTCGGGCAGCGCAGGCCGTGACGCGCGGCTGCCCGTAGCACCGCGCCGGCAATCGCGTCGAGCTCTGGCTCGCGCCCGGCGGCGAGGTCGCGCTGCATCGAGGACCCCAGCTCGGCGTGCGCGTCGTCGAGCTCGGCGAGCCGCTCGCGGGGGTCGATCTCGGCGCCGTCCGCCCGCGCCGCGGCGCAGGCCTCGGCGATGCAGGCTTCAAGCGTCGCGCGCCAGTGCGGGTCAGCGCGGATCAAGCCGATCGGCCGGTCGGCGGCGGTGGTGGTGCAAGCCAGCGCGCACAGGCGGGTCAGCTTCGACCACAGGATCTGGGCCTCGCTGTCGCGCAGCCGTGCCGGCACCGATGCGTTGGTGAGGGCCGCCGCGAGCTCCGCGAGGCGCGGCCTGAGCGCCGGATCGTCGCTCGCCAGGTCCACCCGCAGGAACTGGCTCGTATGGACGATCTGTCCGGGCGCAGGACGGTCCGATTCGATCCGGATCGTCCCCGCCGCCACCCGCCGCTCGCCGAATCGCGCGCGCAGCACCCGCATGTGATCGAGCCCGTTGAGCAGCGGCACGACCAGCTCCGGGTCGCTCTGCACGCGCGCGAGTGCGGCGTCGAGCCCGGT
>JAFAZB010000533.1 GCA_019240015.1 Solirubrobacterales bacterium | reverse complement strand
GCCGAGATGAACGATCCGCCGGCGGGCGTTGGGAACCTCCACCCCCACGGCGTGCTTGCCCGGAATCGGCGCGAGGATCCTGATGTCGGTCGCCGCGAGGGCGTAGGCGAGGTCGTCTTTGAGCTGGGCGACCTTGGCGACCTTGGTCCCGGGGGCCAGCCGGAGCTCGTAGCGAGTGATGTGCGGCCCGGTCACCCGGCCAACCACCGTCGCCTCGATCCCGAAGTGTCCGAGCGTCTCGAGCAGCGTGGCCGCGACCTGCTCCTGTCCCGCGGTGTCGGGCCGGGCGGCCTCGCCGGTCGAGCGGGTCAGGAACCGGGGCGCCGGGACGCGCCACTGGAACTCGGGGTCGTCGGTGATCGAGGCCCGGTAGCGCCCTCGGGGGGTGAGGTCCCGATCTGGCTCGATCATCGCCGGTGGCTCGCCCGCGCTGACCACCTCCGGCGTGCGGATCGGCTGCTCGCCCTGCTCGGGACCGTCGGCCAGCTCCTCAGGCTCGATTGGGGGCGCCTCCACGTGGGTCGCGCGCACCACCAGCTCAGCCGTGTCCGGCTCAGGCGGCAGCAGCTCGTGTGCCGGCGAACCGCCGCCGGCCGCGCTCGCGCGTCCCGCTTCCGTAGCCGGGCGCCGCGCGACGGTGGCGGCCAGTTCCTCGCTCGAGCGCCGCAACGCGCGGCCGGTGCCCAGCACGCCCGCGCCGGTGGCGCGCAGCACTCCCGCCAGCGTCGCGCCGCTCACCAGGATCAGACCCGTGATGAACATGAACACCGCGAGGATGTGTGCGCCGAGCGTCGAGAGCAGATGCGAGGCGACCCACAGCTCGGCCTGGCCAAGGACCCCGCCGCGCGTCTCGAAGGCGGCCGGATGCCAGAACGCTGGGGCTCCGGTGGCGCCGGGGCCGAGGCCCAGCGTGCCGGCCGCCAACGCCAGCGTGAGCGCGAACACCAGGCAGCCGAGGCCGGTCCGCAACGGCCGCGCCGGCGGACGCAGCTCTCTGACCAGGATCAGCCCCCCGCCCGCGATCAGCGCCGCCGGCACCGCATAGCCGAGCGCGCCGAACAGGAACTTGGTCCCTCGCACCGCGCCGTCGCCGAGCGTTCCTCCCGCCCAGTGCATGTACGCCACGCCGCCGAGGAAGATGCCCAGCGCGATCATCGCCAGCGCGATCACGTCCACGTGGTGGGGCTCGAGCTCCAACGTGGGCGTGGGCAGCGACGGACGGCCCGCGAACAGCGAGCGGGTGGCGCGCCGCGGGAGTGGCTTGGTCCTGCGCTTCTGGCGGGTCGCCATGTCCGAACAGCTGGCTTCGACGGCGGCGCTACGCATCCTGCCTGGCGGCCGCCGCTCGAGCGGGCGACTTCGTGCGGCGCGCGAGCGCTCAAATCAGGGGCGGACGGGCGGTGCGGGCTTGGGGCGCGGCGGAGCAGTCGGCGGCAGCGCGCCAGTCTTCCCAGGCACCTGCACGAGTCCCCAAACTGGCATCCCCCGCCGTGAATTGGGTTCCCGTGCATGTATGCAATGCATGAGCACCCATTTCGCCCGGGAGGGGTCCAGTTTGGGGACTCGTGCAGGTCGCGCTCCGGAGCTGGGCGCGCGCTCGTGCAGGTCGCGCTCCGGAGCTGGGCGCGCACTCGTGCAGGTCGCGCTCCGGAGCTGGGCGCGCGCTCGTGCAGGTCGCGCTCCGAGGGCAGGGCGCAACGGGGGCGCCCGGCGGCCACGCCACGCCCGACCGCCCGGCGCCCCCACACCCGCATCAAGCGCCGCTAAATCCGGGGCGCGTCGCCCCCCGGGACGCTTACCATCTGCCGCAGGATGGTCGATTACGAACGCCCTCCGCGGGTGCTGGTGGTCGAGGACGACGAAGCGATCGCCCACGTGCTCCAGCGCTCCCTGCGCATGGAGGGCTACGAGGTCAGGCTGGCGGGGGACGGCGTGATGGCGCTCGACCTGGCGCACGGGTTCTTGCCCGACCTGGTGATCCTCGACCTTGGTTTGCCGCGGCTGGACGGGATCGAGGTGGCCAAACAGCTGCGCGGTCAGGATGACGACGTGCCGATCCTGGTGCTCACCGCTCGTGACGAGGTCGATTCCCGCGTCGAGGGACTCGACTCCGGGGCCGACGACTACCTGGTCAAGCCGTTCGAGCGCCAGGAGCTGCTGGCGCGGCTGCGTGCGTTGTTGCGACGCCGGCCGCCCAGGGGACAAGCGACGCTCACCGTCGGCGACCTGAAGCTGAACCCGGACACGCACGAGGTCTCGCGCAGCGGGCGCGAGGTGGAGTTGACCCAGCGCGAGTTCGAGCTGCTCGAGTACTTGATGCGCAACGAGCGGATCGTGGTCTCCAGACAGCGGTTGCTTGATGAGGTGTGGGGATATGACCCGTTCTCAATGACGAACACGATCGAGGTGTTCGTGTCGAACCTACGGAGGAAGCTTGAAGCGGGTGGAGAGCCTCGGCTCCTACACACGATCCGCGGCGCGGGCTACGTTCTCCGCGTATAGGACGGTCCCGATCCGCTGGCGACTCGCCGGTGGCTCGGCGGCACTGACGTTCGTGATCCTGGCCGGCTTCGCCGCGATCGTCGGGGTGCTGACCACCAACCAGGTGCGCGGGCAGTTCAACGACGAGGTCCGCTCGGCCGCCGACCAGCTCGAGCGCCAGCTCGGACACTTGCACCTGAACACCAAGACCTTCTCGCTGGACTGCAATCGCACCGTCAAGCTGAGCGACTACGCCAGCGCCGAGCACGCCCAGATCAGGATCTTCAACAGCGACGACGGGCGGCTCTCCTGCACCCAGGATCAGGTGATCGCCAAGGGCGCCAAGGTGGCCCCGGTGACCCCCAACTTCCCTCCGCCGATCAGCACCGGCACGTTCACGGAGCTCGGCTACCGGGTCGACGTGCGTCCGCTCACGGTTCTGCCCGAGGGCGACTACGAGCTGCTCTACGCCCGCCCCCTTTCAGACGTCGACCACACCCTCGCCCGGGTCCAGTTCTTCCTATTGCTGGGGGTGATCGGCGGCACGGCGGTCGCGCTGCTGGCGGGGCTGGCCACCGCGCAGCGCGCGATGCGCCCGATCGCCGCACTGAGCGACGCGGCCCGCGAGATCGAGCGCACGCGCGACCCCAGCCGCCGTCTTCCCCACCCCGAGGCCGACGACGAGGTCGCCGAGCTGGCGCGGACGCTCGAGGGGATGCTGATGGCGCTCGACGCCGCGCGGAGCGACACCGAAGCGATGCTTGCCCGCCAGCGGGAGTTCGTCGCCGACGCGTCGCACGAGCTACGCACGCCGCTCACGAGCGTGCTCGCCAACCTCGAGCTGCTGACCGAGGAGCTTCGGGGCGAGCAGGCCGAGACCGCCGAGGCCGCGCTGCGCTCGACCCGGCGAATGCGGCGGCTGGTCGGCGACCTGCTGCTGCTGGCGCGCGCCGACGCCGAGCGTGTGCAGCCCTACCGCCCGACGGATCTCGCCGAGGTCCTGGTGGAGGCCGCATCGGAGCTGGAACCGATGGCCGACGGCCACGAGCTGGCGATCGACGCGGGCCCGGCACACGTCGCCGGCGCTCGCGACGAGCTCCACCGGCTCGTCCTCAACCTGCTCGAGAACGCCGTTCGGCACACGCCGCCTGGGACCCATGTGATGGCCTCTACCACGACCAACGACGGTCACGCGATGCTGATCGTTCAGGACGATGGGCCCGGGATCCCGCCCGAGCTCGAGGATCGCGTGTTCGAACGCTTCGTGCGCGGCGGGCGCGACGGCGGTCGTGGATCCGGGCTGGGCCTGGCGATCGTCCGCGCGGTTGCCGAGTCACACGGGGGGACGGTGACGCTCGAGCGCCCGGGCGCCACGCCGGCG
>JAFAZB010000532.1 GCA_019240015.1 Solirubrobacterales bacterium | reverse complement strand
AGCTCGGCGGCTGAGTGATCGCGCCCACGGGGCCACAATAGGCTCGTCTCGGCGTGGGGCGTGTGATGGTTCGGTTTAAGTGCAGTGAGAGGGCGGCTAAGTGACGCTGAATGCGACCACGGCGCTGCGTCGCTGGTGGCGGCGCGTGGCGTCGACCGCGTCGGTCCGCGCCAGGTAGTGCCCGCGCGGAACCGGGATCCGCAGGCGCAAGGTCCAGCGGCTCGTGCCGCGCGCCAGCAGCTCGATCGGGCGCTTGCATGAGCGAGGTCGGCTCAGCTTGCCGTTGGCGAGCAGGAAGCGGCAGCGACCGTGGCGGAGGGTCCGATAGATGCTGAGGTAGACGTGGACCACTCGCTGCCGTCGGCGGTTCGCGGTGCTGGCGTAAGCGCAGGGTTTCTCGCCGGCGGTCCCGCTGAGCACCACCCCGCGGCGGGAGGCGTGCGTGGCGCGGCGGTTGATGCTCGAGGTCGGGACCCCGCAGCCGGCGTAGGGATCGAAATGGCGCTTCGGGCGCGTCACGATCGAGGGAGTGCCGGGGGCACCGGGAACCTCGTGCACCGGCAGGCGTACCTCCAGGTCGCTGACCGCGATCGAGAACTGGCCGTTGGAGGTGCGAACGTACGGAGAATCCTGGCCGAGCAGCTCGAGCTTGGGAATGTGATGGGCGGCGAAGTGCCAGGCGCCGGGATGGAGTTGGAACACCTGGTAACCGTCGGGGCTGCTCGGGTCGAGCCGGTAGACGCCGCGGGCCACCAGCGTCTCGGTGTTCGATCCGGGATCGACGTCCCACAGTCGGGCGGCGATGAACGGGAACTGGCCGGTGACCGCCAGGTTCGCGAGCACGGTCGTGGCGCCGAGCAGCGTGTAGCCCCTGCCGGTCACGGCGGGGAGCCTGTAGGTCGCGACGCCAGAGCCCTGATCGGTGGCCGAGACGGTCGCGCACGCGCCGCCTCCGGCGATCGGGTCGATCGTCTTGGAGATCGTCGGATCGCCGGCGCTCGAGCTGATCGTCTGCGTGGCGCGCGAGTCGTGGTCGACTTCGCCGGGGTGCAGCGCAGACCAGCTCGAGGCGCTGAACGGCCCGCCCGACGGTGCCGTGCTCGGGCACGTCTCGGTCAGCGCGGTCGCCCCCAGCGGTGGCTGCGCGCCGCCGCCCTTGACGTAGTGATCGAAGAACTCCCGGATCCGGCTCGAAAGCAGATCGACGTCGGCGGCCTTGTTCTGGCCGCGCTGGTGACCGCCGTCCCAATCGAACAGCGAGATCGGATCGGAGGGATACAGAGATCGGTCCAGGTTGTAGTAGCGCAGCGCCTCGTCGACCGGGAACAGGTCATCGGTGAAGCCATTCGCGATCATCAGCGGCGACGGCGCCTCGCGGGCGGTTCCGTACGCGCCGTCGAGCAGGTAGTAGGCCGAGTGGTAGCGGGCGATCTGGGTGACGAGCGCCTGATCCTCGGCGTTGGAGTCGTACGGCTCGCCCCCGTTCACCGCCAGGTACCAGGTGGTCAGGTCAGCCTGCGAATTGGTGCCGGGCGGCGCGTAGAACCCGTACGCGTTGCCCAGCGCGTACAGGCCGGCGATGAACGACTGCTTCGCGACCCCGATCGGGGACAAGTCCGCGGTCGGGGGGGTGGTCTGGTAGTCGAGCGTGCGGCCGTTGGGCTCGAGCGAGTAGGCAAGGTCGCTCCATGGGATCACCGGCGCGGCGGCCGCCAGCGTCAACGGCGTCCCGTGGGGCGTGGTCCACGGGCTGAGCGAGCCATCCGCGTTCATCACCCGGTTGTGGAGCGTCGCGAGCTGGAGCGAGACGCCGCCGCCGTAGGACTCGCCGGTGGCGCCGATCCGGCCCGGGTCGACGACGCCCTCGTCGACCAGCAACCCGGTGGCGTACTGGATGTCGCGGACCTCGTAGCGATCGTCGTCGAGCCTGATGTAGCCATTCGCGCACGCGGGCGCACTGATCAGTCGCGACTGGGCGCTGCCACACGAGTCAAACCAGCCGCGCGCGGTCATCTGCAGCACCGCGTAGCCCCCCTTGGCCCACGCGTCGGCGGTGGGGCCATAGAACTGGGTGTCGCCGAGACCGGCTGGGTTGACGCCCCAGCCGTGGCTCTGAACCACCAGCGGATAGTGGCCGTCGCTGCCCGCGGGCGCTGGGGGAAGGATCACGTACAGAGCCAGCGGCTGGCCGTCGAAGCTCTTCAGCCGGGTGTCGGCGATCGGCGATCCGCCGTCGGTCCCCTGGCATACCCGGACCCCATCCGACTGGGTCGCGCACGCAATCGGGTTGCCGCTGATCGTCTGTCCGGCGAGCACGCTGGTGATCGCCGCGGACGCCGAACCAGGAGCCGCGAGCACCCACAGCGCCGTGCACGAGAGCGCCAGCGCGGCGGCGCGTGCAGCGGACCCACTCCTCATCCGGCGGACGATACCCCGAAAGGAGGAGCGCCGCGTCGGGTGCGGCGCTCCCTAACCGATCAGCAGGCGGCGCCCGAACACGCGCTGGAAGACCTCTCCGTCGCCATAGCGCTCGACGCTCCAGCGCTGGAGCGTGAGGTCGCCGTCGGCCTCGAGGTGCAGATCGAAGCCCTTGCC
>JAFAZB010000303.1 GCA_019240015.1 Solirubrobacterales bacterium | reverse complement strand
CACCTGCGAGCTGACGACGATCGACCGCAGCGGCCAACCGATCACCTGGCCGGTCACGCCGTACTACCGGCCCGGCGATCCGTGCATCGACGTGACCACCGGACTGGGCTATCCGAAGAAGGCCAACGACGCGCAGGCCAACCCGCTGGTCGCGCTGCTGTTCTCCGACCCGACCGGAAGCGGCCTTGGTGACCCGCCGATGGTGCTGGTCCAGGGAACCGCACAGGTCGACGACAGCGACCTGGAGGCCAATCGCGAGCGTTACCTGCGCGAGTCGGCGGCCAAGCTCCCCGCGATCGCAAAGCTCCAGCCGCCGGATTTGCTCAAGCGGCTACTCGGCTGGTACTACACGCGGATCTACATCCACGTGCGGCCGGAGCGCGTCTACGTGTGGCCCCGCGGGGACGACCCGTCATCTGAGCCCGAGCTCTACGGCGCACACATGGAGGAGGTGCGCTCGGGTCACTCCGAGGAGCCCGAGCGCTTTCACGCCACGCCCCTCGGCGGCGCCAGCGCGTGGCATCCGCGGCTCAAGGAGCTCGGCACCCGCCATCGGACCGCCGTACTGTCGATCGTCTCGCCGGACGGCTTCCCGTTCGCGATCCGAGTACCCGTGCAGCTCGACGCGGCCGCCCGCTGGATCCGGATCGAGGGCGCGCCGAGCGCGATCCCGCTCCAGGCCGGTCTCGCGTGCCTCACCGCCCACGAGCACGCAGCCGAGTTCAGCTGGCAGCAGAACTTCCAGGTTCGCGGCGACCTGGTCCGGGTCCAGGAAGGATGGGCGCTGATCCCGCATAAGCTCGTGGGAGGCTTCGAGATACCGCGATCGCGGCTGGGCCTGATCCGCGCCAACCTCGGCAAGGTCCGCCGCTTCCGGCGCGCCGCCAAGCGAGAGCCGGCGCGGCGGCGCTGATGGCCGGCGCCGGCTCGAATCTCGCCAGCCCGCAACGCTTGACGGTCGCCGTCACAGGCCCCACCGGCGACATCGGGCGATCGCTGCTGCGCGCGCTCGAGCGCAGCCGTCAGATCGGGCGGGTGGTGGCGATGGCCCGGCGTCCGTTCGACCCCGCCGCGGCCGGCCTGCGCAAGACCGAGTACCGGCAGGCCGACGTGCTCGACCGTACCGCGGTCGAGGAGCTGTTCTCGGGCGCGGACGTAGTCGTCCACCTCGCGTTCCTGATCGTCGGCGGACTCGACGAGACGCGGCAGGTGAACATCCAGGGCTCGCGCAACGTGTTCGAGGCCGCGATCGCGGCCGGCGTCAAGCGGCTCGTGTACGCCTCCTCGGTGGCCGCCTACGGCTTTCACGCCGACAACCCGCCGCTGCTGACCGAGGACCTACCGCCACGCGGCACCGAGCGCCACTACTACTCGGCCCAGAAGGCCGAGCTCGAGGCGATCCTGCACGACGTGGTGCAGGGAACGGGCACCGACCCGTACGTGTTCAGGCCCTGCATCGTCGCCGGCCAGGACGCGCAGGCGCTGCTGGAGAACATCCCCTATGTCCAGCTCTCCGAGCGGCTGCCCTCGGGGGTGTTGCGCGCGCTCGAGGCGCTGCCCGCGCTGAAGCCGGTGCTGCCCGACACCGGGGTCGAGTTTCAGCTCGTCCACCACGACGACGTAGCCAGCGCCCTGCGCGCGGCGGTCCTAGGGCGGGGTGAGCCCGGCGTCTACAACCTCGCGGGCGCCGGCACGCTGACGATGGCCGACCTCGCCGACGCGCTCGGCTGGTACAGCCTGCCGCTACCGGAGATCGCCCTCGACGCGGCGGCCGAGCTGGTGGCCCGCTTCCCGTTCGCGCCCGCCGAGGCGCAGTGGATCGAGAGCATGCGCCGTCCCGTGCTGATGGACACGGTCAAGGCCCGCCGCCAGCTGGGCTGGCGCCCCAGGCACGACTCGCGCGAGACGCTGACCGAGATGGTGCGGACCGCGCGTGCCGAGCAGTTGATGCGCTGAGCCAGGCGGGGGACCCTCGCGCCCCGGGCTCGCGCCCTCCCCCTTGTCATACGCAAATAATTTGCGTATGCTGTCGACCATGACGAGGCCAACGGTCGCTTATCTACAGCCTCCAGGTCAGCTTACCCGCAATCCCGAGTCCGAGCACGGGCTCACGATCGTGGGCGTGTTCGGAGACGAGCAGGGGGGCGAGCGCACGGAGCTCGCCCAGGCGCTGGAGCGGATCGCGGCCGGCGAAGCGCAGACGCTGTACGTCGAGCGGCTCCGCGCGCTCGCGGGCTCGCTCGGCGAGCTGGTGGCGCTGCTCGACTGGCTCGGGGCCGCCGACGCGACGCTGCTCGCGGCCGACCTGTCGCTGGACACGGGGACCGCCGCGGGCGCCAGGACCGCAGCCCTGCTGCGCGAGATCGATCGCTGGGCGCGCGAGCCCGAGGACGCTCGGCGCCGCCGCGGCCGACCGGGGCTGGCGGCGGGAGTGCCGGAGCTGGCCGAGCGGATCGCGCAGCTGCGCGAGGGCGGGCTCAGCCTGCAGCGGATCGCCGAGCAGCTGAACGCCGAAGGGTTCCCCACTCCCCGCGGCGGCAAGCAGTGGCGTCCCTCGAGCGTCCAGTCGGCGCTCGGCTACCGCCGGCCACGGCCGCCCGCTCCCGGCGCGCCGCCGCCACCCGGGCCGCAGTACCGCCCCGGCGCCCACCCTGGCCGCCACCGGCCGTCGCCCGGGCGGTCGCCCGGACCCGCGGAGCCCAAACCGCCCCCCCGGCCATGACCGCGGTGATCCAGAGCCTGGGTCCGTTCGGGGTGTTCTTGTTGATGGTGCCCGAGAGCGCGTGCATCCCCGTCCCCAGCGAGGTCACGTTGCTGTTCTCCGGGTTCGCGGTCAGCCAGCATTGGATGAGCTTCGCGCTCGCGCTGGTGGCGGCCACCGGCGGCAACCTCGTGGGCTCGCTGATCGCTTACGCGCTCGGTGCCACCCACCTGCTGGCGCGGGTCCCGGGCACGCGAACGGTGCTCGGGCATTCGGAGCGCCTGCTCGACGAGCACGGCCTCCGCGCAGTGTTCCTGGCTCGGCTGCTGCCGCTCGCACGGACGTTCGTCTCGCTGCCGGCCGGGGCGCGCCGCCTGCCGCTGATCCCGTTCACGACGCTCACGATCCTCGGGTGCGGGCTGTGGGCGCTCGCCTTCCTGCTCGTCGGCCTCGTCTCCGGGACCGCGTGGGCCGCGGTCAGCTCGCTGCTCGGCAAGCTGCTGCTGGCGGTCGGGTTCGCGGTGCTCGCGCTGCTGGTATTGAGGCGCGGGCACAAGCGCTCGTCCTGATCCCGATCCAGCGCGCGAGAGCTACGCTATCGCTCGAGCGACGGAGGAGATTTCGATGCCTGATCAGAAGAAGTCCCGTGAGCGCCCGCAGCGGCACTCGTGGAGCGCCGAGGGGGCGGCCGCCCGCTGGGGCGACAAGCACCCCGACGAGGACCCCGACCATCCCCCGCCCCCCAGGGTGCCCGAGGACGAGCGCGTGGTCCCCAACCGGCACTCGGCGAGCGCCGAGGCGGCGTCGCTGCGCTGGCGCGAGCAGCACGAAGAAGACGACGGCTAGGCCTGGGTCTCAGCCGCCGCCGTAAGTGATCACCAGGTCGGTCACCACGCCGACCAGGAACCCCGCGGTCAGCATCAGCAGTCCGAGCTCGCGGAAGCCGTAGCGCCGCATGCCGATCCAGACCTCGCCGATCACGTACAGGATCGCGCCGCCCGCGACCGAGTAGAAGGCCAGCTCGAGCGGATGGCTCGTGACCGCGTAGCCGACGATCGAGCCGAGGAACGTCGG
>JAFAZB010000090.1 GCA_019240015.1 Solirubrobacterales bacterium | reverse complement strand
TCCGCGATCGTCTTGCCCTTGAAGCGCACCTCGAGCGTCTCCCGGTTGTAGCGCTTGCCGTGGCACTGCTCGCACGGGACGTACACGTCGGGCAGGAAGTGCATCTCGATCTTGATCTGGCCGTCACCGCGGCACACCTCACAGCGGCCCCCCTTGACGTTGAACGAGAAGCGGCCGGGCTTGTAGCCCCTCGCCCGGGCTTCCTGGGTCTTTGAGAACAGCTCCCTGATCTGGTCGAACAGCCCGATGTACGTCGCGGGATTGGAGCGGGGGGTGCGTCCGATCGGGGACTGGTCGACCGAGATGATCTTGTCGAGCTGCTCGAGGCCGGTGATCCGGCGGTGGACGCCGGCGCGCTGACGGGTCCGGTGCAGCCGATTGGCGACCGCCTTGAACAGCACTTCGTTGACGAGCGTCGACTTCCCGGAGCCCGAGACCCCGGTGACGCAGCACAGCACCCCCAGCGGGATCTTGACGTTGATCCCCTGGAGATTGTGCTGGGTGGCGCCCTCGATCGCGATGTAGCCGGATGGCCGGCGCCGTCGGCTGGGGGTCTCGATCACGCTCGAGCCGGCGAGGAACTGCCCGGTCAGCGACTCGGGAATCGCGGCAACCTCCTCGGCCGTGCCCTGCGCGACGACGTAGCCACCGTGCTCGCCGGCCCCGGGGCCCATGTCCACCAGATGATCGGCGGCGCGCATCGTGCCCTCGTCGTGCTCGACCACCAGCACCGTATTGCCTAGATCCCGGAGCCGCTCCAGGGTTGCGATCAGCTTCTCGTTGTCCCGCTGGTGCAGGCCGATCGACGGCTCGTCGAGGATGTACAGCACGCCGACCAGTGAGGAGCCGATCTGGGTCGCGAGCCGGATCCGCTGTGCCTCGCCACCCGACAGCGTCGCGGCGGCCCGCTCCATCGACAGGTAGCCGACGCCGACATTCTCCAGGAACCGGAGCCGCTCCTCGATCTCCCTCAGCACCAGCCGGGCGATCCGGCGGTCGTGCTCGGTGAGCTCGAGGCCGCTCACCCACTCCAGCGCGCGGTGTGCGGAGAGCGCCGTGAACTCGTGGATCGCGGTGCCCGCGACGAGCACCGCGCGGGACTCGGGACGCAGCCGCGCGCCGTGGCACTCCGGGCACGGACGGAGCGTCATGTACTCCTCGATCTTCTCGCGCGAGAAGTCCGACTCGGTCTCCCGGTAGCGGCGCTCGAGGTTGGGAACGATCCCCTCGAACCGCGTCGCGTATGAGCGCCGGCGGCCGAAGCGGTTGCGATAGGAGACTTGCACCCGGTCCCCGTTGGTGCCGTACAGGAAGAACTCGCGGGAGCCCTCGGCGAGATCCTGCCACGGCGTCTCGAGGTCGACGTCGTAGCGCTCGGCGATCGCCTGGGTCAGCTGGTCGTAGTAGTTGGAGGCGCTCACCGCCCACGGCGCGATCGCTCCCTCGCCGATCGACAGCGTGGGATCTGGGACCACGAGGTCGGGATCGATCTCCATTTGAGAGCCGAGGCCCGTGCAGCGGGGGCAGGCGCCGTGGGGCGAGTTGAACGAGAAGATCCGCGGCTCGAGCTCGATCAGGCTGGGCCCGTGGATCGGGCAGGCGAACTTCTCCGAGAAGGTCAGCGTGCGCTGCTCGTCGACCATCTCGATCTCCACCAGCCCCTCGGCCAGCGCGACCGCGGTCTCGATCGAGTCCGCCAGGCGCTTGCGGAGGTCGCTCTTCATCACCAGACGGTCGACGACCACGGCGATGTCGTGCTTGAACTTCTTGTCGAGCGAGATCTCCTCGTCCAGGCGACGCAGCTCGCCGTCGACCTTGACCCGGCCGAAGCCCTCCGCGCGGAGCTCTTCGAGCTGTTTGCCGTACTCCCCCTTGCGCCCGCGCACGATCGGCGCCAGCACCATGAAGCGGGTGCCGTCGGGCAGCTCCATCACCTGGTCGATGATCTGCTCGGCAGATTGACCGGTGATCGGCCGGCCGCAGACGTGACAGTGGGGGTGGCCGATCCGGGCCCACAGCAGCCGCAGGTAGTCGTAGATCTCGGTCACGGTGCCCACCGTCGAGCGGGGGTTGCGCGACGTGGTCTTCTGATCGATCGAGATCGCCGGCGAGAGACCTTCGATCGAGTCGACGTCCGGCTTGTCCATCTGACCGAGGAACTGGCGGGCGTAGGCGGACAGCGACTCGACGTAACGACGCTGGCCCTCCGCGTAGATCGTGTCGAACGCGAGCGAGGACTTGCCCGAGCCCGACAGCCCAGTGATCACCGTCAGGCTGCCGCGCGGGATCGCGACGGTGATGTCTTTCAGGTTGTGCTCCCGGGCGCCCGAGACGATCAGTTGATCCATCCGACCCGAGTCTAGTTCAGCGAACAGACGTTCGACCGCGGCGCCCGCCGCCTGTCACCTACAGTTTGCGCAATGAGCGAGGATCTCCCGCCCGCCCCGTCCCCGCAGCGCGAGCTGCGCGCCTCAGACGAGGACCGCGAGCGGCTGATCGACGAGCTGCACGAGCACACCGTCGCCGGCCGCTTGAGCACCGAGGAGCTCGAGCAGCGACTCCAGCAGGCTTACGCCGCCCGCACGATCACGCAGCTCGAGGAGCTGCGGCGCGACCTCCCGGACTCGAGCCGGGCGAGCGCGCTCAGCCTGCGGGCGCGCCGCTCGCACCTGACGCGGCGGCTGGTCCAGGAAACGGGCGGCTCGCTGAGCTTGTTCGTGCTGGGCACGGCGGTCTGGCTCGTGTCCGGAGCGCACGGGCAGTTCTGGCCGGTGTGGATCCTGATCGTGGTGCTGTTGTCGCTGGCGCGCAGCGCCTGGGCGCTGTTTGGCCCGGCACCCGACCTGGAGGCCGTCGAGCGTCGTCTGGACGCCCGCAGCGACCGCCGAGAGCGCCGCCTGCAGCGTCGTCGCCGGCGCTAGATCGAGCTATCCCTCGACGCTGGCGTAGACCTCGTCGAGCAGCCCGTCGCGGTCGGCGAGCCGGAAGTTCTCGGCAAGGTAGCGGTCGGTCTCGTCACGGGGCGTGCCGTTGAGCGCCATGTTGAGCGCGATCAGCCGGGCGCCTTCGGTGTCATCCGAGCCCTCCGCCGCGAGCGAGGAGATTCCCGTCGGCTCAGCCTCGGGCGGCCGGATCGCCGCGGTGACCTCGGCGTCGGGCTCCCGGTCCTCCGGGAACGGCTCGTCGGTCTCCGACAGCGGCTCGCCATAGGCCATCGGCTCGTCGGCGCCGACGCCGTACCGGTCGGCGAGCGTCGGCGCGGGCTCTGGTCCTGGACCCATGCCGAAGCCGTCGTCGGGCTCGAACCGCGGTCGCGGGGAGGCCGCGTCCCGTACGTCTGACAGGTTTCCCTCCAGCAGCTGGAGGTCCGCCGTCAACCGGTTGCCCCCGGTGCGAAGCGATTCGATCAGCGCGCCCAGCTCGCTCTCCATCGCGTCGAGGCGCTGGAGCATCACCGAGGTCGACTCGGACACCTTGCCGACGTAGTCCCGGGCCTGCGCCGAGGCCTGCTCGCGGGTGCTGTCCGCTTCGCTCTTGGCCTCGGCACGGATCTCCCTGGCCTCCTCCTCGGCCTGGCGCTGGATCTCGGCGGCGCTCGTCTCCGCCGCCTCGACGATCGCCCGTACCTGCTCGCTGGCGCTCGAGGCCAGCGTCTCCGCCCGTCGCCGCGCGGTGCTCTTGAGCTCCTCGATCTCGTCCGCCAGCGCGGCCAGATGCGAGTCGACCGCTTCGGGGTCGTAGCCACGGCGCCCGACCGGGAAATCCTTCTTTTCGATGCTTTGTCGGTCCAGCGCCACGAGTACCTCCGTATCGAGTTCTGCTGCGAGCAGCCGCAGGGTACCGGACGGGGAGGACCCTCGCAGGTGGCCGTCCAGAACCCTCAGGCGAGCGAGGCGCGCCCCTCGGAAATGGCCTGGTCCAGCTCCCTTTTGAGGTCGCGGATCTCGTCGCGGAGCTTGGCGGCGTACTCGAATCGCAGGTCCTCGGCGGCCGCCAGCATCTCCTCCTCGAGCTCCACGATCGTCCGCTCGATCTCGGCCGGGGGCATCGCCCCGGCGTCCCGGACGCGTCGGCGACGGGAACGCGGCACCTTGGAGTCGGACTGGAGGAACTCGGCGATGTCGGAGATCCCCTTGACGATCGTCTCCGGGGTGATTCCGTGCTGCTCGTTGTACTCGCGCTGGATCGCGCGCCGGCGATCGGTCTCCTCGATCGCGGCCCGCATCGCGGCGGTCTCCTTGTCGGCGTACATCAGCACCTTGCCCTCGACGTTGCGCGCGGCGCGGCCGATCGTCTGGATCAGCGAGGTCTCCCCGCGCAGGAACCCTTCCTTGTCGGCGTCGAGGATCGCCACCAGCGAGACCTCGGGCAGGTCGAGCCCCTCGCGCAGCAGGTTGACCCCGACCAGCACGTCGAACTCGCCGAGCCGCAGCTCGCGGATGATCTGGATCCGCTCCAGCGTGTCGACCTCGGAGTGCAGGTAGCGCACCCGGAACCCCATCTCGAGCAGGTAGTCGGTCAGGTCCTCGGCCATCTTCTTGGTCAGCGTCGTGACCAACGTGCGCTCGTCGCGGTCCACCCGGCCGCGAATCTCGTTCATCAGGTCGTCGATCTGGTTTCGGGTCTCGCGGACCTCCACCTCGGGGTCGACGATTCCGGTGGGACGCACAATCTGCTCCACGACCCGGTTGGAGTGCGCTCGCTCGTATTCGCCCGGGGTGGCCGACACGAACAGCAGCTGGGGCGTGATCGAGAGGAACTCCTGGAAGGTCTGGGGGCGGTTGTCGAGCGCGCTGGGCAGCCGGAAGCCGTACTCGACGAGCGTGAGCTTGCGCGAGCGGTCCCCCTCGTACATGCCGCCGATCTGCGGCACGGTCTGGTGGGACTCGTCGACGAAGCAGACGAAGTCGTCGGGGAAGTAGTCCAGCAGGCAGTACGGCCGCTCTCCGGGCCGGCGCCCGTCGAGGATCCGCGAGTAGTTCTCGATCCCCGAGCAGAAGCCGAGCTCCCGCAGCATCTCCATGTCGTACTGGGTCCGCTGGCGCAGGCGATGGGACTCGAGCAGCTTGCCCTGGGCCTCGAGCTCCGCGCAGCGCTCGTTCAGCTCGCGCCCGATCTCCGCGACCGCGTCCTCGATCATGCCCTCGCGCACGTTGTAGTGCGTGGCGGGCCAGATCCCAACGTGCTCGAGGTCGTCCTCGATCAGCTCTCCGGTGAGCGGATCGAAGTGCTGCAGCCGCTCCACCTCGTCGCCGAACAGGACCACCCGGAAGGCGGTCTCGGCGTAGGCGGGAAACACCTCGAGCGTCTCGCCGCGGACCCGGAAGGTGCCCCGGGCCAGCGCCGTGTCGTTGCGCGTGTACTGGATCGAGACCAGCTTGCGCAGCAGCGCCTCGCGATCGACGAACTCCCCCTTGCGCAGCGTCTGGAGGTTCTCGTCGTAGACCTCGGGCGATCCCAGTCCGTAGATGCACGACACGCTGGCCACGATCAGCACGTCGCGCCGAGCGAACAGCGCGGCGGTGGCGGAGTGCCGCAGACGGTCGATCTCCTGGTTGATCGCCGAGTCCTTCTCGATGTACAGATCCTTACTCGGGACGTACGCCTCGGGCTGGTAGTAGTCGTAGTAGGAGACGAAGTACTCGACCGCGTTGCGCGGGAAATAGGTTCGAAACTCGTTGCACAGCTGTGCAGCCAGGGTCTTGTTGTGGGCGATCACCAAGGCCGGCTTCTGGACCGCCTCGACCACGCCCGCCATCGTCATCGTCTTGCCGGTACCGGTCGCCCCGAGCAGCGTCAGATAGCGCTCCCCCGCGACGATGCCTTCCGCCAACGAGGCGATCGCCGCCGGCTGGTCGGCGGTCGGTCGATAGGCGGCATCGAGTTCAAATTTGGGCATGGGCCGGACCAGTTAGCGTAGCGTGGCGTTCGGATGGAACCACGCTGTGGACGGCGCGCCGCCGCGGCTCCCGCCGCTTCGTCCAGCTGCGCGGCCCGCATCCTCAGCAGCTCGAGCAGCGCCCCGGAGGGTCTGAACGGATCGGCCACGACCCGGCCATCGGCGAGCGACAGCGCGGCGCACAGCTCGCCGTCGATCTCCGCCACCAACGCGGGCTGGGCAGGCACCGCGCGACTGTCGAGCGCGGCCAGCCTGATCAGCGACAGGGAGTCGTCGGGGAACGCCGGGCGGATCGTGATCGGGGCGCTTCGGGCCATGAGCAGATGATCGGCGCAGACACCGCCGAGCACATCGGGAGGATGGAGCCGACTTGCGTCCGGCGGGCCTTAGCTGCCCGACGTGGCCCCTTAGCTCAGCCCTCCAGAGCAGCGCCGTAGGTGTGGCGGTAGCGCAGGCGGAACTGCATCACCCTGACCACGTACGCGCGCGTCTCCGGAAACGGGATATCGGAGACCGTGAATCGCCCGTGCTCGCGGGCGAGCCAATCGCTCACGTTGGCCTCGCCGCCGTTGTAGGCGGCGAGCGCCAGCACGGTGCTGCCCCGGTACTCGTTGAGCAGGTAACGCAGGTAGTAGCTGCCGTAGGCGATGTTGACGCTCGGCGTCGCCAGGTCGGCGGTCGTGAACGAGGTCGCCCCCGAGCGGTGGGCCAGAAACTGCGCGGTCTGCGGGAGGATCTGCATCAGCCCCAGAGCCCCGGCGGAAGACGTCCGCGGATCGAACTTCGACTCGGCGTAGATCACGGCGGCGATCAACGCCGGATCGAGATGCTTCTCGGCGGCCTGCTGGCGGATCACGTCCTGGTAGTGGAGCGGCAGCGTGAGATCGTTGACCGCTCGACGCAGCAACGGCATCGCGAGCACCACGCTCAGCGCGACCACGAGCGTGCCCACGAGCGCCACCAGGTGGCGCCGGCGCGTGGCGGTCCGACGCCGCGGCCGGCGGCCTGAACGGACGGCGGACGGGGATCGGCGTGGGGCGGTCGCGCTGGGCGGGCTCACCGCTGGAGCATGTCAAGGATCACCGACAGCCTGGCCTGCATCTGCTCGAGCGTGCCGTCGTTGAGCACCACATATGTCGCACGGTGCGCCTTTTCCGCCTGCGTGAGCTGCCGCGCCGCCCGCTGCTCGAGCGCCAGATGTCCTCGCGAGCCGGCCCGCTGCGCCCGCAGCCGCTCGTCGGCGAGCACCGCGATCGTGGCGTCGAACAGACCCTCCATGCCGGCCTCGAACAGCAGCGGGACTTCGACGATCGCGGCGGGGGGCGGCGGGTTCCGGCGCTCGAGCTGCTCGCGCCAGGAGGCCATCCGAGCTCCCACCAATGGCCACAGAACACCCTCGAGCCAGGCTCGCTCCTCGTCGGTGGCAAACGCGCGCTCGGCGACCGCGGGGCGGTCGACCGCGCCGTCCCTGATCACCTCGGGGCCGTAGCGGGCGGCTACCGCTTCCCGGACCTCCT
>JAFAZB010000051.1 GCA_019240015.1 Solirubrobacterales bacterium | reverse complement strand
TTGTAGGCCTGGGTACCGTCGTTGTACCAGCCGTTGGCCGCGACCCAACCGAGATGCGTCTCGAGGATCTGGCCAAGGTTCATACGGCTCGGCACGCCGAGCGGGTTGAGAATCACGTCGACCGGCGTGCCGTCCTCCATGAACGGCATGTCCTGGACGTCCACGATCTTGGAGATCACGCCCTTGTTGCCGTGCCGGCCAGCGAGCTTGTCGCCCTCGGCGATCTTGCGCTTCTTGGCCACGAACACCCGCACCAGGTCGTTGACGCCGGGCGGCAGGTCGTCGCCCTCGTCGCGGCTGAAGGTCTTGACGTCGATCACCACGCCGCCTTCGCCGTGGGGAACCTTGAGCGAGGTGTCGCGCACCTCGCGCGCCTTCTCCTTGAAGATCGCCCGGATCAGCTTCTCCTCGGCGGTCAGCTCGGTCTCGCCCTTGGGCGTGACCTTGCCCACCAGCAAGTCGCCCGAGGCCACCTCCGCCCCGATCCGCACGATCCCCCGGTCGTCGAGGTTGCGCAGCGACTCCTCTGAGCGGTTCGGGATGTCGCGAGTGATCTCCTCGTCGCCCAGCTTGGTGGTGCGGGCGTCGATCTCGTACTCCTCGATGTGGATCGAGGTCAGCTCGTCGTCCTGAACCAGGCGCTTGGAGAGGATGATCGCGTCCTCGAAGTTGTAGCCCTCCCAGGACATGAACGCGACCAGCAGGTTCTTGCCGAGCGCCATCTCGCCCTGATCGGTGGCCGAGCCGTCGGCCAGTACCTCGCCCTGCTTGACGGTCACGCCGACGTCGACGATCGGCTTCTGGTGGATCAGCGTGCCCTGGTTCGAGCGCATGAACTTCTGCAGCTCGTACTCGTGCTCGCCGTCCTTGGCGTCGACCACGATCCGTTCCGCGTCGACGTAGGAGACGGCGCCGGGCGTGCCGGCCAGCACGATGTCGCCTGTGTCGATCGCCGCACGGCGCTCCATGCCGGTGCCGATCAGCGGCGCGTCGGTGACGAGCAGCGGCACGGCCTGAGCCTGCATGTTCGAGCCCATCAGGGCGCGGTTGGCGTCGTCGTGCTCGAGGAACGGGATCATCGCGGTCGTCACCGACCAGATCTGCTCCGGCGAGACGTCCATCAGGTCGACTTCCTTCGGGGCCACGGTCACGTACTGACCAGCCTGGGTGCGGCAGATGATCTCCTCACCCGTCAGCTTGCCGTTGCCGTCGACCGGCGTGTTGGCCTGGGCGATGATTCGCTCCTCTTCCTGGGTGGCGTCCAGGTGCACGATCTCATCGGTGACCTTGCCGTTCTTGACCACGCGGTACGGAGTGGTGACGAAGCCGTGCTCGGAGATCTCGGCGAAGCTGGACAGCGAGCCGATCAGGCCGATGTTCGGGCCCTCGGGGGTCTCGATCGGGCACATGCGCCCGTAGTGGGTCGGGTGTACGTCGCGGACCTCGATCGGCGCCCGCTCTCGCGTCAGACCGCCCGCGCCGAGCGCGGAGAGCCGCCTGCGGTGCCGCAGACCCGCGAGGCTGTTGGTCTGGTCCATGAACTGGCTGAGCTGGGAGGAGCCGAAGAACTCCTTCAGCGCGGCGACGACCGGACGGATGTTGACGATCGTCTGGGGCGTGATCGTGTCCGCGTCCTCTGTCGTGAGGCGCTCGCGGACCACCCGCTCCATCCGGTAGAGCCCGATCCGGAACGCCTCCTGGATCAGCTCGCCGACGGTCCGCAGCCGGCGATTGCCGAAGTGCTCGTACTCGTCGAGGTGGTCCTGGATCGGCTCGCGGGGCATCGTCAACGCCTCGGCGGCGAAGTCCTTGATGTCCTCTCCGGGGTCCTCGGGCATCCCCAGCCGCTTTGGCAGCGAGACGAGCTCCTTGACCAGCGCGATGATGTCGTCGTGGGTCAGGGTGCGGGTGTCGAGATCGATGTCGAGATCCAGCCGCGAGTTCAGCTTGTAGCGACCGACGCGGGTGAGGTCGTAGCGCTTGGGGTCGAAGAACAGCTGGTGCAGGAGCGCCCGAGCGGCGTCGATCGAGGGCGGCTCGCCGGGACGCTGCTTCTTGAACAGCTCGATCAGGGAGCCCTCCTCGGTGCGCGTCATCTCCGGATCCGCCTCGACCGTGTTGCGGATGTAGAGCGAGTTGCCGAACAGCTTCAGGATCTCCTCGTCGGAGGCGTAGCCCATCGCCCGCAGCAGCACGGTCACCGGGAGCTTGCGCTTGCGATCGATGCGGACGTAGACGCGCCCCTTCTTGTCGATCTCGAGCTCCAGCCAGGAGCCGCGGGCGGGCATCAGGTTGGCGATGAAAACCTGCTTCTCACGATCCTTGGGCTCCATCACGTACGCGCCCGGGGAGCGCACCAGCTGCGTCACCACGACCCGCTCGGTGCCGTTGATGATGAACGTGCCGCGCTCGGTCATCCACGGGAAGTCGCCCATGAACACCGACTGCTCGCGGATCTCGCCGGTCTCCCGGTTGATGAACGCAACCGTGATCGTCAGCGGCCGGGCATAGGTCAAGTCCTTCTCGCGGCATTGCTCGAGGTTCGCCACCGGCTCGTCGAAGGTGAACTCGCCGAACTGGACGGCGAGGTTCCCGGTGTAGTCCTCGATCGGCGAGATGTCGTCGATCGTCTCTCGCAGGCCGCCGCCGCTGGGGTCGGTCAACCAGGCGAAGGACTTGCGCTGGATATCGATCAGGTTGGGGACTTCAAGGACCTTGTTCAGGCGCGCGAAGCTACGGCGCGTCCGGGGGGCGTGAGCGGTTGCCAAGACGGCGACTCCTCGGGCGGTCGAGAGAGGATTGGGAGGGCGCGAGGAGGGCGAATCGCCCTCTCAGGCGCGACCAGCAAAGATAGCACACGGCATCGATGCCCTGTGCAGGACTGACCAGCTCTCACGGACCCCGCCCTCGGCGACCGCGTATGTGGCGCGGCTCCGCATGTTTCGGGCGGCTACGGCTATTGGCTGACCGAGGCAGTGTAGGGCGAAATTGCCTGCAGAGCAAGCCTGGGTACTAGCGAGGACCCCCGCCGCAGCTCGCCACTACTTCAGCTCGACCGAGCCGCCCGCCTCCTCGAGGTCGGCCTTGAGCTTGTCGGCCTCGGCCTTATCGACGGCCTCCTTGACCGGCTTCGGCGCTTCGTCGACCAGCGCCTTGGCCTCTTTGAGGCCGAGGCCGGTGGCGGCGCGTACGACCTTGATCACCTGGATCTTCTTCTCGCCCGCGGCGGTCAGGACCACGTCGAACGAGCTCTGCTCCTCGGCCTCCTCGCCGGCGCCGTCGGTGGCCGCCGCCCCGCCACTGGGAGCCGCGGGCGCGATCGCCGTCGCCGAAACGCCGAACGCCTCCTCGAGCGCCTTGATCCGCTCCGACAGTTCGAGCACGGAGATCGTCTTGAGCTCGTCGATCCACTCTTGCGTGGTTGTCATGTCTGTTCCTCCTGTGGGTCGGACGATCCCGCGTCCGCCGCGGCGTCCTCGTCAGTCTCTGCTTGTGGTTGCGGTTCGGGTTGTTCGGGCTCCGTGGGAGGCGGCTCCGCCGTCTCGCCCACCAGCCCCTGATCGGCGATCGCTTGCAGCTGCACCGCCAAGCCCGCGACGAGCGCGTGCAGGCTGCGAACCAGCCCGGTCAGCGGCGAGGCGATCGTTCCCACCAGCTGACCATGAAGGACCTCGCGAGCGGGCAGCCGGGCGATCGAGCGTACGTCCTCGGCGCTCAGCGTATCGCCGTTCAGCAGCCCACCCTTGAACTCGAGGATGTGCAGCGCACGCGCCACGTCGCTGAGGGCCTTGGCCGCCAGCGCCGCGTCTCCGTGGACCAAGGTCAGCGCGGTGGGACCCTCGAGCATGGGCTTCAGGGGCTCCGCGCCGGCCTTCTCGGCCGCGCGCTCGGTGAGCGAGTTCTTGACGATCCTGAACTTCGCGTCGACCGCTCGGAGCCTTGCCCGCAGCTCGGCGGCCTGGGAGACCGACAGGCCTCGGTAGTCGACCGCGAAGATCGCCTCCGCGGCCTTGATCTGGGCGGCGATCTCCTCGACCACCGCTGCTTTCTGGTCTCTGTTCATGACTGGTGGAATTGAAAACGCCCGCACACGGGCGGGCGTCGGGGGCAAGCTCGCTTGCTCCGAAGCTCCGCCTACCCAGGACTTACGCGTTCCCGCGGCCGGGGGTCTGGGGCGTCGTTTGAGTTCTGGAAGCCGAGTTTACGCCGGGGCGGGCTCCTCGACGATGTCGCGCACGCGTGAGGGGTCCACCTTGACGCCGGGGCCCATCGTGGTCGCGAACGTGACCGAGCGGATGTAGCGGCCCTTGGCCGCCGACGGCTTGGCGCGGACCAGCTCGTCCATCACCGCGGCGTAGTTCTCGAGCAGGCGCCGCTCCTCGAAGTCGCGCTTGCCGATCACCAGGTGCACGATCGCGGTGCGATCGGTCCGGTACTCGACCTTGCCGGCCTTGGACTCCTGCACAGCCTTGCCGATGTCGTTGGTAACCGTCCCGACCTTGGGGTTCGGCATCTTGCCGGCGGGGCCAAGGATCCGCCCAAGCCGGCCGACGATCGGCATCATGTCGGGGGTCGCGATCGCGACATCGAACTCGTCGAAGCCATCCTGGATCCGCTGCGCGAGGTCCTCGCCGCCGACCACGTCGGCGCCCGCCTCCTGCGCCTCGCGCGCCGCGTCGCCCTGCGCGAACACCGCGATCTTCACGTCCTTGCCCAATCCGTTGGGCAGCGCGATCGTGCCGCGAAGCTGCTCGTCGGCGTGGCGCACGTTGAGTCCGGTGCGGACGTGGACCTCGACCGACTCGTTGAACTTCGCGGGACCGAGCTGCTTGATCAGGGAGATCGCCTCGGCAGGCTGGTACTCCCGCTCACGGTCCAGGCGCTGCCTGGCGTCCTGATAGGCCTTGCCGTGTCTTGCCATCGCTAGCTGTAGCTCCTGCGCGGCATTAGACCACGTCCACGCCCATCGAGCGGGCCGTGCCGGCGATGATCTTCGCGGCCGCTTCCACGTCGTTGGCGTTCAGGTCCTTCATCTTCTTCTCGGCGATCGCGCGCAGCTGATCCTGGGTGATCTGGGCGACCTTGTCGCGATGCGGCTCGGCCGACCCCTTCTCGAGCGACAGCGCCTGCTTGATCAGCACCGCGGCCGGCGGGCTCTTGGTGATGAACGTGAACGAGCGGTCCTCGTAAACCGTGATCACGACCGGGATCACCGTTCCCGCGTCGGATTGCGTCTGCGCGTTGAACGCCTTGACGAACTCCATGATGTTGACGCCGTGCTGGCCCAGCGCGGGTCCCACCGGCGGCGCGGGGCTGGCCTGGCCCCCGACGGCCTGGAGCTTGATCTGGGTCAGAACCTTCTTCGCCATCAGACCTTCTTGACCTGATCGAAGCCCACTTCCACCGGCGTCTCGCGCCCGAAGATCGAGACCAGCACCTTGAGCCGCTGGGCGTCCTCGTTGACCTCGGAGATCTCGCCGGAGAAGTCCGACAGCGGGCCGGAGATCACCTTGACCGACTCGCCGATCGAGAACTGGGCGCGGCTGCGCGGGCGCACCTCGGCCTCGCGGTGCAGCAGCCGGTTGACCTCGTCCTGGGTCAGCGGCACCGGCTCGTTCGAGGCGCCGACGAACCCAGTCACCCCGGGCGTCCCCTTGACCAGCGACCAGGAGTCCTCGTTCAGATCCATGTTGACGAGCACGTAGCCGGGCATGGTTCGCTTCTCGACCGTGATCTTCTGGTTGTCCTTCATCTCGGATACCGACTCGGTGGGGACCACGATCTGCCTGACCGCATGCTGCTGGCCGAGCGACACAACCCGATGCTCGAGATTGTGCTTGACCTTGTTCTCGTGCCCTGAATAGGTATTGACGACGTACCAGCGAAACATTTACTTGAAGTGACCTGTCAAGACGAAGTTCATGACCTTGCCGGCGACGAAATCCGCCACACCGAGGAACGCGCCGGCGATGATCACGAAACCGATGACCACGCTTGTGGCCTGGATGACCTGGCGGCGATCGGGCCACTGCACCCGCTGAAGTTCGAGCCAGCTGCCCTGGAGGAAGTTGATCAGCCGGTTGCTGGGCGCTGACCAGGTGGCGGCGGCGTGAGAGGCCGAAGCGCTGCGGGACGGATGCACCGCCACCGCGCCGGCCGATGTCTCAAGCTCCCCGCTCACTGAGGGGTCGCGGCTCCCCGGCGCCGCCACGTCACCGTTGTCAGAGGGCTCCAGCCGGGACCC
>JAFAZB010000040.1 GCA_019240015.1 Solirubrobacterales bacterium | reverse complement strand
GCGCCTGCCCGACCGCAAACGCGGTTCTTACGTTGGCCCCGAAGTAGAGCTCCTCCACCGCGACCGCGTCGGGCGCGTGCAGGTCGAGCAGCTCGGCCACCCGCGCGTGGATCTCGGCCAGCCGGCGTTCGAGCGCGAGCGTCGGCGAGGTCTCGATCACACCGTCCCCGAGCGCCTCCAGGCGAGAGCCGGCGCTGCGCACGACGCCGTAGCCGGTGCTGGCGGTGCCTGGATCGATGCCGATCACAACCATGCGAGGGACATTCTGCGTCCGCATGCGGACGCCTCCAATGGGGGGCGCGGATCCGGGGCTCGGGGCGCCCGGCCGGGGCTGGCGGGGTCTCCGAGCATGCGAGAAAACCCAAACTGGCCCTTGCCCAGACGAACTTGGGTGCTCGTGCATGTAGAGCGGGCTCGAGCACCCATTTCACTCTGAACGTCACGAGTTTGGGGGCTCGTGCAGGTCACGCGGCGGGGTTCGCGGCGTTTGGATCCGTTCGGGGACCTGGGCGCTCCCGCGCAACCCTGCTTGACTGGCCAAGTGTCCGCAACCCGCAGACCGCTGATCTGTTGTAGGTCTGTTGCGCCGTTCGCGACTGCACTCCGGGAGGCCGACGACGATGGGCCGCGCCGCGGCTAGCCGCGCGGCACGCACCGTCCTCGTGGCGCTGGCGATGGCGGCCTCGCTGCCCGCCGCCGCGGCTGCCCAGCCCACGCTGGCGCCGGCGAACACGGTGATCGACGGCCCCAGCCCTGACATCGTCGGGCTGTCCGGGATGTCTGTGGCGCGCGATGGGATGGGCGGGCTGGTGTACGTCAAGAACGTGCTCGGCACCCCGCACGTGTTCGTCTCGCGGCTGTTGGGGGGGACCTTCCAGACGCCCCAACAAGTGGACGGCGGGCTGGCGGGCGCGTCCTCCCAGCCCGTGATCGGCGCCGGTCCCGGAGGACTGCTGCTGGTGGGGTTCGTCAACGGCGGGCAGCTGTTCGTCGCCAGTGCCCCGAGCTCCGTCGCCCCGCTCGGCGCGCCGCAGGCGCTGTTTGCCGGCGCCAGCAACCCGGCGCTGGCGGTGAGCATCTTCGGCAAGGGCTACCTGGCGTTCACCGCGGCGGGCGCAGGAGGCCACGACGTTCGCGCCGCCTACTACAACAAGGGCCAGTGGGCGCTCGAGTCGGCGCCGCTGGACGGCGTACCCGGCGACGACGCGGGCACCGGGACCGGGCGTCCCGAGGTCGCGGCGGCCGGCGACGGCGTGGGAATCGTGGTCTGGGGTGAGAGTGGGCACATCGATTCACGCCGCGTATGGGGCACCGCCCCGAGCATCGTGTTCGAGCAGGCCGACGTGCCGTCGGTCGCCGGCTGGAGCGAGCTCGCCAGCGACGACCCCGCGGTCTCGGTCGGCGGCGACTCCTCGTATGCGGATGTCGCGTTCCACGAGCTGCTGACAAATGGCTCCACGCAGCAGTCCCGCGTGCTGATGAACCGCCTGCACGGGTCGCAGTACGACGGCGTCACGGGGCCGGACGGGCTGACCACGCCGGGGCCCGAAGGCGCCGTGCAGCCGCAGGTGACGATGACCGAGTACGGGCACGGATTCGTCACCTCGGCCCGGGATCAGAGCAACCAGGTGTTCGCCAACGTGCTCGGCGACAACGGGCTCAGCCAGACAGTCGTGCGGGTCGACAGCCTGTCCAACGCAAGCGCCCCGTATGCGGTGCCAGCCACCGCCGGCCTGTACTCCACCTTGATCGCTTGGCAGCACGATCCGGGCATTGCCGGCACGCCGGAGATCCGCGCGCGCTATGCGCCCGATGGCGATGATCTGGGCCCGGAGCTGGTGCTCTCCTCCCCCAGCCTCGGCCCAGCCGATGCCGGCAGCGGGCTCGCCGCGGGGGGCGACGTGGCCGGGGACGCGGTCGTTGCATGGATGCAGGGAGGCGCTGGGGCGGGGCGGATCGTGACCGCGCAGCTCTACCAGCCGCCTGGCGCGCCGGCCGCGCTGAGCCGCTTCCGCTACGCAACCAGCGCGCATCCCGTGCTCTCGTGGTCACCCGCCTCGGGCTTGTGGGGAGTCCGCTACCTGGTCAGCGTCGACGGCGTGCAGGTGGCTCAGACCGGGCTGACCGCGATCCGCACGCCGGTTGCGCTGCACGATGGGCCGCACCGCTGGCAGGTGACGGCGACCAACCCGTCTGGCGTGAGCAACCCGGCGGCTGCCGCGACGGTGTGGGTCGACACGGTGCGACCACGCGTCTCGTTCTCGCTGAGTGGGCCCCGACGCGCGGGCGCTTACCTGCACATCTATGTCAGCTACACCGACTCGCCGCGACCCGAGCCGCCCGCCGACGCCTCGGGCGTGGCAGAGGTGATCGTCAAGTGGGGCGATCGCTCCAGCTATCGGATCAAGCACGGCAAGTTCCACGCATACAAGCGTCCGGGTCATTACCTGCTGATCGTGATCGTCAGGGATCGGGCGGGCAACACCACCACGCTGGTGCGGCGGATCACGATCGCGCCGCGCTCAGCAAGCAAGAAATGAGCGCGAACCGGCGCTCAGCTACCCACGCAGCGCTGCGAGCGACCGGGGTGGACCACCCGCAGCACGCGCCACACGCCAACGTGGGCGATCTGCGCAGCGGCGGTCAGCCCGGAGCTGATCGGTGCCGGCGCCCCATCGGTGGCGTTGTGGGGCCCGATGAAATCGAGTCCCGGATGACGCATCGTCGTCCCGACGCGCCCAAGCGTCACGTGCAGCTTCCAGGCGAGCGCGGTCTGGACGCCGTGGTTGACCGCAGCGAAGCTCGAGCGGCACGGGTAGACGGCCGCGTGGCCGCCGACGGCGGCGGTCGCGGCCCCGAGCTGATCGAGGATCCTGACCGCGCGGTCGGCCGCGGGCTTCTGCGAGCGGGCCGAGTCGATCCGGCTCGCGGTAAAGGGGATCGAGACGCCGATCGCCAGCGCCGCCACGGCGACGGCGATCGCGCTCGCCGGTGCCGGACCGCTCCCCGGAAGCCGCTGCTGAGAAGTCGCCCACGCGGAGCCTCCCGCGAGCAGCGCCAAGCGCGCGACTCCGATCCCCGCGAGCACGCAGGTCACTCCGGCCGCCGGCAGGTAGAAGCGCTCCAGGCCGGGATAGCCGTCGAGCGTCATCGCGACCACCAGCACCCACCAGGCCAGTGCTCCGCCCGCCAGCGCGAGCACCGTCCGGTCACGGTCGCGCCACCACGAGATCGCGACCGCGACCAGGGCCGCGATCAGCGCGGGCAGAACCTGGAGGTCGGCGCCGCGGCGCAGCACCGTCAGCAGCGGGTGGGCTCCGAGATGGCCGTTGTAGTCCTTGGCGTGCGTCGCGGCGAGCAGCGGCTGCCCGGAGCCGATCCACGGCGGTACGAACCAGAAGAACGGGATCGCCAGCAGCCCCAGCGCCACGGGCGCCCGCAGCCGCGGCTCGCGCCGCCACAGCCACACGGCATAAGCGAGCGCGAACGGCCACCACTCGGGGCGGATCAGCGAGCCCGCGATCGCGAGCGCGAACGCTTGCCCACGGCGCCCGGCGAGCAGCCGGTCGACCGCCCACAACGAGCTCGCGACCAGCATCGGCTCGGAGGTCCCGCGGAACATGTAATAGAACCAGTCCTGGGTGAGAAGCACTCCGAGGGCGGCGACCCCGCCCGCGAATGCGCCCGCGCGGCCGCCGCCCATCAGCCGAGCGGCGAGCCGCCAGGCCGCCACCAGCGCGAGCAGCCCCGCCGCCCGGGCGGTGATCACCCACAGCGTCGGCGCGGCGTTGCCGAACAGGCCGAAGACCGCGGTGAAGATCACCGGCAGCGGCTTCCACGATGGGCCGCCCCCGACCGCGAAGCTGAGATGCGGGTCGAACACCTCCCTGCCCCAGACGATCCACGCCCAGGGGTCGTAACTGGGAACCGTGGGCAGCAGCGCGGCCGAGAGCCCGGCGAGCGCGACGCTCGCCAAGATGGCGATCAGGATCGGCGCGGTGGGCGGGTGAGGCCAGCGCAGTCGGCGCGCCGATGAGCCGCCGAACGGCTCGCGCGGACGTGGCCGGTCCGGCGGCGCCTCGACCACGATCTGGTCCCCTGCGTCCCGAGGGGGCATGGGCGGGCGATTGTAGCGGCGGTCTCCCGGCACTCCGCTGGCTCATCGCATCGCTCGCGTTGGCGCTGGCGCTCGCTGCGCCGGCCCACGCGCAAGGTCCGGCCTACGCCTCGCAGGCGCCGAGCAAAGGCGCTCTGTACGAGGACGGACAGAGCGACCGCTACCTGCTCGGCGGCAGCTGGCTGTATCGGCCCGACCTGGGCAACATCGGCACCGCGCTGGGGTGGTGGCGGGACACCGCCGCGAGCAGCGGCTGGACGCCGGTGACGGTCCCCAACGCCTACAACGCAGGCGATCTGTCGAGCACCAGCATGACCGGCTATGTCGGCTGGTACCGCAGGGACTTCACGCTCCCGAGCGGCGCGTTCGCCCGCTACGTGCCGACCCGCTTCCGCAGCTGGATCATCCGCTTCGAGTCGGTCAACTACCGCGCGGAGGTGTGGCTCAACGGCCGCCTGATCGGCACCCATACGGGCGCCTACCTGCCGTTCGAGCTCGACCTCAGCGGCGCACACGCGGGCGTCAACCGACTCATCGTGCGCGTCGATGACCGCCGCAGTGCCTCGGATCTGCCGCCAGGCCCCACCGGCGGCTGGTGGAACTACGGCGGGCTGATACGCGAGGTATATCTGCGCGCCGTGCAGCGCGCGGACCTCGAGCAGGTCCAGGTGCGGCCACTGCTGCGTTGCCCGTCCTGCGCCGCCGTGATCGCCGAGCAGGTCCTGGTCCGCAACGTGACGAGCGCCTCACAGACGGTCGGGCTCACCGGCGGCTACGGCGCTGCCCGCCTGCGCTTCGGCACCGCGAAGCTCGCCCCGCACGCGATTTGGACAGCCCAGGCGTCCGTGCGGATCGCGCGGCCGCGGCTCTGGTCGCCGACCGACCCCTACCTCTACCGGGCGACGCTCACGCTCACCGATGGGGCGGGCAGAGCGCTCGGCGGCTACAACAGCCTCAGCGGGATCCGGAGCATCGCGCTCACGCCCGGCGGCCGGCTGACGCTCAACGGCCGCTGGCTGGACCTCCGCGGGGTCGATCTTCACGAGCAGGACCTCGCCGCGGGCTCGGCGCTGTCGCCCGCCCAGATCCGGCGGATGATCAGCTGGGTTCGGGCGCTGCACGCAACGGTGATCCGCGCGCACTATCCGCTCAACCCCCAGCTCGAGGAGCTCGCCGACCGCTACGGGATCCTGATCTGGTCCGAGGTCCCGGCCTACCAGGTCCGCAGCCCGATCCTGGCCGAGCCGGGGGTGCTGGCTCACGCCTACTCGCTGCTGCAGCAGAACATCGTCGCCAACCAGAACCACCCGTCGATCCTGCTCTGGAGCATCGGCAACGAGCTGCGGACGCCGGTCGACGGGCCCGAGGCGAGATACATCTCCGGCGCCGCCGCGCTCGCCAAGCGGCTCGATCCCACCCGCCCGGTGGGGATGGCGATCACCGACTGGCCCGGCGTCCCCTGCCAGCCGCAGTACGCGCCGCTCGACGTGCTCGGGCTCAACGAGTACTTCGGCTGGTTCGACGCAGGGGGAGGCACCACCGACGACCGGGACCAGCTGAGCGCGTTCCTCGACAGCCTTCGCGCCTGCTATCCGACCAAGTCGCTGTTCGTCAGCGAGTTCGGCTTCGACGCCAACCGCGATGGGCCGGTCGAGGAGCGAGGCACATATCAGTTCCAGGCCGACGCGGCCGCCTTCCACCTGAACGTGTTCGCGACCAAGCCGTGGCTCGGAGGCGCGATCTACTTCCTGCTCCAGGACTTCGCCTCACTCCCGGGCTGGGGTGGCGGCAACCCCTACCCCGACCCGCCGTTCGTGGACAAGGGCGTCGTCGATCTACGGGGAAACCTCAAGCCCGCGTTCTCGGTGCTGGCATCGATCTATCGGACAACCAGGCAGATCGCGCCCCCCTGATGATTGATCTAGCTGATCACGCACTCGAGAAGCGGCAGCGCAGCAACGTCCCGAGCACCCGGAAGCCGTCGAGCGCCGTCAGCTTCTTCCCTTCTTCGGTCGCCCTGGCCCGGTAATGCACCGGGACCTCGAAGATCCGCTCGCCGTGCTGCACCAGGCGGGCGGTGATCTCGGGCTCGATCGCGAAGCCCGGTGAGCGCAGCGGCAGGCTGCGGAAGATGTCCGTGCGGATCATCTTGTGGCAGGTCATGATGTCGTGCAGGTAGACGTTGTAGAGAATGTTGCACGCCAGGGTGACGCCCTTGTTGCCGAGTACGAACAGAAACGAGTGGCTGGTGTAGCCGTCGAACGCGCGGACCCCGAAGCACGCGTTCGCGCGCCCGTCGAGTAACGGCGGCATCAGCAGGCCGAGGTCTGATGGGTCGTACTCGAGGTCGGCGTCGAAGATCGCCGCGTACTCGCCCCGGGCCTGCGCGAGCGCCGTCTGCACGGCGGCGCCCTTGCCCCGATTGTGCTCGTGCTCGAACAGCCGCACCCGGCCGTCCCAGCCGCCTGCGCGCAGAATCTCGCTTGTGCCGTCGGTCGATCCGTCGTCGACCACGATCAGCTCGAACTCGGTCGGCAGCTGGGTTTCCAGAACCTCCTCGATCGCGCGAGCGACCCGCTCGCGCTCGTTGTAGACCGGCATTAGGATCGAGAGCATCTGAGGACCAGGTTGGGGTCAGCTGAAAGGCACCACCCGCGCGGGCGCCCAGGAGGGCGCCGATCGTAGCGGACCCCGGCGGTTTCGGAGATCATGCGGAGATGGACTTCGCCGCCGCCGGGCTGCTCGATGGTCTGGAGGGCAAGCAGCGGGTGGCTCGGGAGCGACTGCTGTCTCGCCTCGCGGAAGACGGCTTCACGCTCGCAGAGCTGAAGGCCGCCGTGCGGGACGACAGGCTGGCGCTGCTACCCGTCGACCGGGTCCTGGGCGGCAACCACAGCGCGGCCGAGGTCGAGCGCCAGACCGGCCTACCGGCCTCGGTGATGATCAGTCTGCGCCGGCTCGAAGGGCTCCCCGAGCCAAAGCTCGAGGATCCCGTATTCAGCGACGAGGACATCGCCGCGGCCCGCTCCACCAAGCTGTTCCTCGACGCCGGCTTCGAGCAGGACGCGATCGCGGAGCTGACCCGGGTGCTGGGCGAGGCGATGGCGCGTTTGGCTGCGACCACGACTGCCGCGTTCGTCGACGCGTTCCTGCGGCCCGGAGACAGCGAGCCGGATGTCGCCTGGCGGTTCGCCGAGCTAGCCGAGCAGCTGACGCCGGCCCTCGCCCCGGTGCTGATCGCCGCCTTCAAGGCGCATTTGCGCGACAGCGTCAGGCGTGGCATGTTGGGGCGCGAAGAGCTGTCGAGCGGCCAGCTCGCCGACGCCCAACCGGTCGTCGTGTGCTTCGCAGACCTGGTGGGCTTCACCCGCCTGGCAGGGCAGGTGGAGCTTCAGGAGCTGGGCACCGTCGCAGGCCGGCTCGCCCGGCTGGCCACCGAGGTCAGCGAGCCGCCGGTGCGGCTGGTGAAGACGATCGGCGATGCGGCGATGCTCGTCAGCCCGGATGCGGCACCCCTGGTGGCGGCGGCGCTGTCGCTGGTCGATGCGATCGAGCAGGCCGGCCTGCCGAGCGTGCGCGCCGGGTTGGCGGTGGGGCCCGCGCTGGTCCGCGCGGGCGACTACTACGGCCAGCCGGTCAATCTGGCCAGCCGGGTCACGGGGATCGCGCGCCCCGGAAGCGTGCTGTGCACGGAGGACGTTCGCGACGGCGCACTGGACCAGTTCGACTGGTCGTTCGCGGGGCGCCACCGCCTCAAGGGAGTCGCCGACCCGGTGGCCCTATACCGGGCCCGGCGCCAACAGAACCCCGACGCGCAGCCCGGTGCCGCGGACAAGGGCTCCGAGGGCGGCCGCGTCAGGCGACGCCCAGCAGATCGACCACGAAGACGAGGGTCGCGTTAGGCGGAATCGTGGGCGGGCTCCCGGCCGCGCCGTAGCCGAGTCGCGGCGGGATGATCAGCTCCCGCCGGCCGCCGACGTGCATCCCCACGATTCCCTCGTCCCAGCCTGGGATCACGGCCCCCTGCCCGAGCTTGAACGGCGCGAACGGCTTGCCGGTGCGCCAGGAGGAGTCGAACTCCTTGCCGGACGAGTACAACGCGCCGACGTAGTTGACGGTCACGGTGCTGCCGGTCCTGGCAACCGGACCGTTGCCGACGATCAGGTCCTTGGAGACGAGCTGCTTGGGAGCCGGGGTCTTGGGAATGCTGAGCGCCGGCTTGTTTGCGAGCGGCGACGGCGGCTTGGGCGTGGTGGCCGCCGCGGTCGAGCTGGTGGTGGCGGTGTTGCTGGCTGCCGCAACCGTGTCTGAGGTTGCACCGCCGGCCGGCGCCTGCTCGATTCCGGCCGCCTTCTTGGTCGAACCGCAGGCGGCCAGCCCCAGTACGAGCACGGCGAGCGCGGAGCCGATCACGAGACGCATGCGCATCGGGTCGAGCGTAGCGGCCGCCGTCAGCCCGCGATGCGCTCGAGCACGTTCGCGTCGACGTCGAAGTTGGCGTGAACCGCGCTGACGTCATCGGATTCCTCGAGCGAGTCGATCAGCTTCATCAGCCTGCCCGCATCGGCCTCCGACACCGGCACGCGGGATTTCGGCCGCTGACTCAGGTCCGCGCTCTCGACCTCGACGCCCGCCCGCGCCAGCGCCTGCCTGACTGCGGCCAGGTCAGCGGGTTCGGTGATCACTTCGAACACGTCGTCGTCGCGGGCGATGTCCTGCGCCCCCGCATCGATCGCGGGCATCAGATCGTCCTCGTGATAGCGGCTGGCTTCGATCACGATCACGCCCCGCTTGTCGAACAGATATGACACCGACCCGGGCTCACCGAGGTTGCCGCCGTGCTTGGACAGCGCGTGGCGGACGTCGGCGCCGGTCCGGTTTCGGTTGTCCGTCAGGGCCTCGATCAGCAGCGCGACGCCGCCCGGTCCGTAGCCCTCGTAGAGGACCGTCTCGATCTGGTTGGCATCGGCGCCCCCGCCCGTCCCCTTGCCGATCGCGCGCTCGATGTTCTCTTTGGGCATCGAGGCGTCGCGCGCCTTCTGGATCGCCAGGGCGAGCGCCGAGTTGCCGTCGGGATCGCCGCCGCCCTCACGCGCCGCGACCGTGATCGCCCGCGCCAGCTTGGTGAAATGCTGACCGCGGCGGGCGTCGACGACCGCTTTCTTGTGTTTGATCGAGTGCCATTTCGAATGACCGGACATGTAAATGAAGTCTAGATACGCTGG
>JAFAZB010000262.1 GCA_019240015.1 Solirubrobacterales bacterium | reverse complement strand
ACGCCGCAGTTCGACCACTGCCTGAGCCGGATGCCGCGCCACCCCCAGCCCGTCAAGCCGATCTTTCAACCCGAGGTCGGCGCGCGCGCTGTCTATTGGGCCGCGCATCACCGGCGCCGCGAGCTCTATGTCGGCCTTCCCACCGTTTACACGATCCTCGGCAACAAGGTCGCCCCGTGGCTTGCCGAGCGCTACCTGGCACGCACCGCGGTCGATGGCCAGCAAACGAAGCAAGCATTCGACGGCGCCAGGGCGGCCAACCTGTTCAAGCCGGTTGACGGCGACCATGACGAGGGCGCGCACGGGAGCTTCGATGGAGAGGCCAAGCGCCGGAGCGTTCAGGCTTCGCTGAGCCGACTGCTTCATCGCTGAGCTTCGATCCAAGTCGATCGGCCAGTCGCGAGGAAGCCGCCATGATCGTGAGCGCCGGGTTCGCCGATCCCTGGGTGGGCATCACGCTGCCGTCGGCGATGAACAGATTGGGGATTCCCCAGGCTCGGTGATCTGAGTCGACCACGCTCCGCTCGGGATCGACCCCCATGCGGCAGCCACCGACCAGGTGGGCGTAGCGGTCGATCACGAGCGTCTCCTGGGCGCCCGCCGCCTCCATGATCTCCTGCATCGTCCGCTTGGCCATCGCGATGTTCTTGCGGTCGTTCTCGCACTGGGTGTAGTCCATCCGCGCGACCGGGATCCCGTTGCGATCGGTCACCTCGCTGGCCAGCGTGACCCGATTCTCGGCGACAGGCAACAGCTCGGACAGGGCGCCCAGCGTGTACCAGTGGTTGTAGTCGCGCATGTACTCGCGCAGCGCTTGGCCCCAATGCCCATCGGCGAGCACGTGCTCGGCCCAGCCGATCGGCAGCGGCCCGACGGTCTGGATCGAAAAACCGCGGGCAAAGCCCCGCGTCGGGTCGGTCTCGTAGAACTGCTCGGAGGAGATCTCGGGCGGCGGCGCCTTGTACATCCGGACCTCCCGCGCAAACCGGCCCGCGACCTGCGGCGCCCCCTGCACCATCACGCAGCGCCCAACCTGATCGTTGCCGTTCGCGAGGCCATTCGGAAAGCGGCGGCTGGTCGAGTTGAGCAGCAGCCGCGGCGTCTCGATCGAGTAGCCCGCGACGGCGACCGCGTCGGCGCGCTGGAGGTGCTCGCGCCCGTCGCTTACGTACCGGACGCCGGTGACTCGCCCGCTGGCGTCGTCGAGCTCGACCGCGGTGACCATGCAGTCGGCCCGGATCTCGGCGCCGTGGGCGATCGCGTCGGGAATGTGGGTCACCAGCGGCGAGGCCTTGGCGTTGACCTTGCAGCCCTGCAAGCAGAAGCCCCGGTAGATGCAGTGCGGCCGGTTGCCAAAGCTTCCGTTGGTGATCCCCACCGGCCCCACCCGCATCTCGATCCCGAGCTCGCGCGCTCCCTGCACGGCCAGCTCCGCGCCGCCGGCGATCGGGTGGGCGGTGTGCGGGTAACGGTGCGGATCGCCCCACGGCCAGCGCTCGCCCGCGACCGGGAGCTCCAGCTCGAGCAGCTCGTAGTGGCGCTTCAGCTCGGGGTAGGAGATCGGCCAGTCCTCGCCGACCCCGTCGCGGGTTCGCACCTCGAAGTCCGAGGGGTGAAAGCGCGGGCAGTAGCCTGCGTAGTGGACCATCGAGCCGCCCACGCCCCGCCCGGAGTTGTTCTTGCCCAGCTCGACGGGATCCCGGCCGCCAACGATCCGCTCCTCGGTCCAGTAGAGCGCGTGCGACCCCGCCTCGTCCGAGACCCAGTCCCGGTCCGGATCCCAGAACGGACCGACCTCGAGCACCACCACCTTCCAGCCTCGGCGCGCCAGGCGCTGGGCAAGGGTGGCGCCGCCGGCGCCGGCACCGACGATCGCCAGGTCCACGGGATAGTCCTCGTCGTAGCGGGCCATGCGCTCCCGCGGCACCGCGCGGCGGTGGACGTCGAGCAGAAACGCCGAGTCGTTGTCCGGTGGACGCAGCGCGCCCCGCAGCAGGGTGCGCAGCTGGAGGCGGCTCATCGCACAAGCACGGTCGTAGCGCTCACTCCAAGCCGCGCTCGGGCACGTCCTTCACCGGGTCGCGCTCGAATGCCGGCGCTCCCTCCCAACTCTCGCGCTGACCGGCGCCGAGGCGAGCGTATCCCCGAGGGTAGGCGGGCCCGCCGAACCCGATCTCGTTCCAAGCCCAGGGATGGGAGTAGAACTCGCTCAGGATCGCGCGGGTGACGACTTTCCACGCCCTGCTCGCAGGGAGCTGATCCCACACCTCACCGTGCAGCCGACCCTCCGAGAACGCCTGGATCAGCTGCCGCTGGGTCTCGGGGGAGCAAGCCGGCAACCGCTCCGCGCCGTGCTGGCGCGCCGCCGCGTCGAGGCCGGCGGCGACCCTTCGCCAGGTCTCGCGGTCGTCGGGCAGGTCCTCGTAGCGAAAGCCGTCGAGCTTGCCCTCGAACAGCTTCGCGTCGACCATCTCGAGCACCGGAATCTTCGGCTCGCCGTCCTGGCCCAGCACCAGGTCGCAGAACACCTCCAGCGTGGCCGCCTCCTGCGCAGTGAAGAAGCGGACCGGCGGCAGCTGCTCGACGCGCTCCAGCACCATCCGCCGGGTCTGGCGATCCCAGTGCGAGCGCTCGTCGAGCACGTTGTAGTCGGGGTAGCGACCGTGCATCTGCGGCGTGACCCCGTTGCGCTGCCGCGGCAGCTCCTGGGGTGGGGCCGGCTGCCGGTCGGGGCGCAGGTTGGGGAGGTGCTCGGGGAGGCTGAAGTCCCTGCCCGGCATCAGCGCTCGCGTCCCAGGACCGCCGCCGCGATCCCCATCCCCCCGACGAGCGCCAGCGACCCGGGCGCCAGCAGCGGGGGGCCCATCACCACGTTGAAGAGGGGCTCGTTGAACCCGCCCGGCTTGCGGGCCACGCCGCGCACATGGGTCACCACCCCGACCAGGCCATCGGCGCAGTACAGCGCCCCGAGCGCCGGCAGCCAGGTCCTGGCGGCACGCTCAGAACGGACCCCGGCGAGCCCGGCGGCGCTCAGAAGCGGAGAGAGCGCGACCGGCGTCCACATCCACTTGTCGCCGAAAGAGCCGCGAAAGTGCTCGAAGTAGATCTCGAGCCCCAGCGGTAGCGCGCTCGCCGCCGTGGCGGCAGCCAGCGTGCGCTGCATCCTGCCGTGCCTGACGTTGCGCCACCATCGCGCTGCGGCCCGCTCCGGACGGCTCGTGCGTCGCACCGGTCGCCGCGGTGCCCGCGCCCTAAGCCGCATAGCGCTCGGCGTCGGCGGCCTTCAACTCGAGCCCGATCCCGGGGCGCTCCAGATCCGCGAACAGGGCTCCGTCGTGCTGGCGGGGACCGCCGTCGAACAGCAGCTGCTCGATTCGCACGTGGTCGTGGAAGTACTCCAAGTGCACCAGCTGGTCGAGGGCCAGCCCCGGATGCAGGTGGATCGCGGGCCCGCAGTGCAGCGACAGCGGCACTCCCCAGGCGCGGCACAGCGCACCGACCCGCATCAGCTCGGTGATTCCCGCGCAGCGAGTGACGTCGGCCTGGAGCACGTCTACTGCGCCGGCCGCGAGCATCCGCCGGAAGTAGCCGGCGTCATATCCGTACTCCCCGGCCGCCACCGGCATCCCCGCGGGAGCGCGGTCGCGCAGCAGCCGCAGCCCCTCCAGGTCGTCGGAGGAGACCGGCTCCTCGAACCAGCTGACCTCGGCGTCGTGGCGGAAGCGCTCGGCCAGCTCCAGCGCCTGCTTGCGCGTGTAGGCGCCGTTTGCGTCGACGAACAGCTCCGCGTTCGGCCCGATCGCCTCGCGCGCGGCGCGCACCCGACCGGGGTCCTCCCCGGGGGTGGAGCCCACCTTCATCTTGACCCGGGGTATCCCCCGCTCGACCCACCCCGCCAGCTGCTCCTGAAGCCTGCTGGTCGCGTACGCCGTGAAGCCGCCGGAGCCGTAGATCGGAACGCTTTCGCGCTGGCGCCCCAGCAGCGCCGCGAGCGGCAGCCGCAGCAGTCGCGCCTTGAGGTCCCACAGCGCCACATCCACCGCTGCGATCGCCATCGAGGTGATCCCGGGCCGGCCCAGGTTGCGGGTCTCGCGCACCATCGCGTTCCAGGCCGCCTGCGGGGCGAGGGCGTCCATCTGGCGCACCACGCCGGCGAGCTTGGTCTCGATCAGCTTGGCGGTTGAGACGTCGGCATAAGTGTAGCCGAGCCCGGTCTCAGCCCCGCCGCGGGCGTGAACGACGACGATCGTGGTCGAGTCCCAGGCGAGCGTACCGTCGGCCTCCGGCGCGTCGGTGGGGACCTTGTACGCCGCCACCTCGAGCTCCTGCACCGGAGCTTCGACACGCAGCGAGCTCATGCTCATCGTCCCGGAAGGAACTCCTGAAGCTTCTGTCTGAACGATTGCTTGATGATCCGCCGCGCGTGCGGATCGCCCTCCAGCAGAGCGGAGCTGAGCGCCTTGGCCTGCTCGAGCGTGATGTGCGGCGGTAGCGGCGGCACCTCGGGATCGGTCATCGCTTCGTAGAGCACCGGGCGGTCCGCGGCCAGCGCCTCGTCCCAGGCAGCCCCCACCTGCTCGGCCGAGTCCACCCGGATCCCGTGCAGGCCGAGCATCTCCGCGTACCGCGCGTAGGGGAAGTCGGGCAGGTCCTGGGAGCCCTCGAACTTGGGATCCCCGGACATCGCGCGCTGCTCCCAGGTGACCTGGTTGAGGTCGCCGTTGTTGAGCACCATCACGACCAGGCGCTGGTCTGCCCAGCGCTCGCGGTACTTGGCGATCGTGATCAGCTCGTTGATCCCGTTCATCTGCATCGCGCCGTCGCCGACCAGCGCGAACACCGGGCGGGAGGGGTGCGCGAACTTGGCGGCGATCGCGTACGGGACCCCAGGCCCCATCGTGGCGAGCGTTCCCGACAGCGACGCCATCATCCCGCTGCGCAGCTTGATGTCGCGTGCGTACCAGTTGGCGGCCGACCCGGAGTCCGAGGCGAGGATCGCGCCGTCCGGGAGCCGCTTAGAGAGCTCGTGAAACACGAGCTGCGGGTTGATCGGATCGGCGGACAGCTGCGCCCGGTGCTCGATCAGGTTCCACCACTCCCCCACCTCGCGTTCGATCTGCTCGCGCCAGGAACGGTCGGCCTTGCGCTCCAGTCGCGGCAGCAGCGCGCGAAGCGTCTCGGCGCTGTCGCCGACCAGGTTGACCTCCATCGGATAGCGGATCCCCAGCATCCGCCCATCGATGTCGATCTGGACGCCGCGGGCCTGCCCCTCCTCCGGCAGGAACTCGGAGTAGGGGAAGCTCGAGCCGACCATCAGCAGCGTGTCGCAGCCCTGCATCAGCTCCCAGCTGGGCTTGGTTCCGAGCAGTCCGATCGAGCCGGTTACGAACGGTAGATCGTCTGGCAGGGCAGCCTTGCCGAGCAGCGCCTTCGCCACCCCGGCGCCGAGCGCCTCGGCGACCGCGACGACCTCTTCGCTGGCGTGGAGCGTGCCCTGCCCCACGAGCATCGCGACCCGCTGGCCGGCATTGAGCACCTCGGCCGCACGGTCCAGGTCCTGGTCGCTCGGCAGCACGCGGGGATGCTCGTAGCCGGGACCTGAGTGCACCGTCCCGTGCTTGTGCGGAGGCTGCTCCACGGCGGGGGCCTCCTGCACGTCGTTGGGGATGATGATCGCGGTGACGGTGCGCTCGGCCAGCGCGATCCGGCAGGCCCGGTCGATCAGATGCCGGATCTGGGCGGGCTCCATCGCCATCTGTACGAACTCGTGCGCCACGTCCTTGAACAGATTGGGCAGATCGACTTCCTGCTGGTAGTTGCCTCCCAGCCCGGCGCGCGCCTGCTGGCCCACGATCGCCACCACGGGCTGGTGGTCGAGCTTGGCGTCGTAGAGCCCATTGAGCAGGTGGATCGCGCCGGGGCCGGAGGTCGCCATACAGACGCCCAGCTCGCCCGTGAACTTGGCGTGCGCGCACGCCATGAACGCGGCCATCTCCTCGTGACGGACCTGGATGAACTCCGGTCGTTGGCCATTGCTCGAGCGAGTGAAGGCGCCCAGCACCCCGTTGATGCCGTCACCCGGATAGCCGTAGATGCGCTTGATGCCCCAGGTGGAAAGTCGTTCGAGGAGGAAGTCGCCAACCGTGCTGCTCATGCCCGTTCCAGTCCTTTCGCGTGGCCTGCTCGAAGTCCAGGACCGAGCTACCCGGGGCACTCGGTGAGCTAACTGGCGTGTCAGCGGGCGTACCTGGACTCCGGCCCGGCTTCAACCTCCGCCAGCGCGACCGCGGCTGAGATGTGCGCCAGGTGGGTCAGCGCCTGCGGGTAGTTGCCGAGTGGCTCGCCGCTGCGCGGATCCACCTGCTCGGAAAACAGCCCGAGGTCGTTGGCACGGCCGGCCGTGCTCGCGAACACCGAGCGCGCCCGCGCCGGATCTCCTCCGCGCGCCAGGCACTCCACGAGCCAGAACGAGCAGCACAGAAACGCCCCCTCCCGCCCCGGCAGGCCGTCCTTGCGCCGATAGCGATACAGGAGACCATCCCCGGCCCCGAGCCGCTCCTGGACCGCGTCGGCCGTGCGGAGCATGCGCTCATCGCCCCAGTCCAGGAACTCGACGGTGGGTAACAGCAACAGTGCGGAGTCGAGCTCTCGGCGGTCGAACGCCTGGCGGTAGACCCCGCGCCGGCTGTCATAGCCGCGACGCTCGATCGCCCTTCTGAGCTGATCGCGGGCTTGCGTCCAGCGGCGCACAGGCGCCCGGCGCATGCATTCCTCGGCCAGCCTGATCCCGCGGTCCAGCGCGGACCAGCACAGCGCCTTGGAGTGCACGAAGTGATCGGGCTTGCCGGGCCACTCCCAGATTCCGCAGTCGGGCTCTCGCCAGCGTTGGGCGGCGTGCTCGATCAGCGAGACCAGAAAGCGCCAGTCGTCGTCGCTCGGGGAGTGGCCGCGACGGTGCCAGCGCCAGGTCAGGTTCACGAGCTCGCCGTAGACGTCGAGCTGGCGCTGGCCGGCGGCTGCATTGCCGACCCTTACCGGTCGTGAGCGGCGGTAGCCGTCGAGGCCGCCTAGCTCCCCGCCGCTGACCCGTCGCTCCCCGCCGACGCCGTAGAGGACCTGGAGATCGTCGGCATGGCCAGCGGCCGAGCGCATGATGAACGCGCGGAACGCATCGGCCTCCCGCACGGCGCCGAGCTCGGCGAACGCGCGCGAGCTGAAGCTGGAGTCACGCACCCACGCATACCGGTAGTCGAAGTTCCGCACGCCGCCGATCACCTCGGGCAGCGACGCGGTGGCGGCGGCCACGATCGCCCCGGTGGGCGCGTGGGTCAATGCCTTGAGGGTCAGCCCGGAGCGGATGACGCCCGGCTCGGTGGAACCGCCGCCCCGAATCGAGTGCGACCATTCCCGCCACCAGGAGATGGTCCGCTCGAGCGCCCGGTCGACGGCCAAGGGGGCGGGCTCCTCAGGCGGGGCCCGGTCGAGCGCTTCTGGCGGCACATAGGTGAGCGACAGCCGCACCCGCTCGCCCGCCCCCACCGTCACCCGGGTGGACAGTTCGTGCGCGGGCGCCTCCTCGAGCTCGCGGTCGCAGAAGATCACGAGCGCGTCGTTGCCGCCGATCGCGCTGAACAACTGGATCCCGTGCCGGCGGATCCAGGGCCTGACCTGGCCGTAGTCGAAGCGCGGGGCGATCCGCAGCTCGAACTGCACCGCGCCGCGGCGACCCTCGATCACGCGCACGATCTGGCGGCGGGGATCCGAGCGCTCGCTGTCCGGGATCACGAAGCAATCACGGACCGATGCCTGGCCCGACCGCCCCGTGAACATCGTTTCGAGGACCAGCGTGTCGTCGAGGTACGAGCGAGTGGCCTCCCAGCGGCCCCTGCCGCCGGGCGCGACCGAGCAGTGGCCGCCGCGCTTGAAGTCGATCAACCGGCCAAATGCGCTGCCGGAGTCGAACCGCGGCAGACAGCACCAGTCGATCGATCCTTGGCGCGAGACCAATGCCGCGCTGTGGCAGTCGCCGATCAGAGCGTAGTCGCCGATCGGCCGGTAGCGCTCGGAGTCGGTCACGGGGTGGGGGTACCCCAAAAGCGGGCCTGGTGATTCGGTGGGCTCGCTTCCGGGTAGCGACGACCCGATGTGGGTCGCAATTCTGGTTCTGGCGCTGGGCATCCTGGCGCTGTTAGGCGGCGTCCTGTTGGGGGGCGTGTTCACGATCGTGCTCGTGCCGCTCGCTCTGATCGGGCTCGGCTCGGGCGTCGTCTACGCGATGTGGGGACGTGCCACCCAGGCCGGCGAGGGAGGTGCGGCGGACGGCGAGCACGCTCCCGAGCGTCCGCTGCCCAACACGCTGCCGCGCGATAGCGGTCGGGCGCCCACCTCCCCGGAGCGGCTGGCGGACGCTCGTCGCGTCCAACAGTAAGCACTCGAACGAGAGGAACAGACGATGAGCCTGATCGACAAAGTGACCGGTCGCCTGAAGAAGACCGCCGGCGATCTCGCCGACGATGCCTCCCTGCGCCGCGAAGGCCGCCAGGAGGAGCGCAAGGGAGAGGCGAAGGACGAGCTGGCCCGCGACAAGGAGCGGGCCGTGCGCAAGGCGGAAGAAGTTGCAGACCTCGAGCACAAGACCTCGTAGCGGGACAAGCGATGTCGTCGTCATCACCGGCGCCTCGGGCGGCGTAGGGCGGGCCGCGGCGAGGCGGTTCGGCGCCGATGGCGCCCGCGTGGGACTGATCGCGCGCGGAGCGAAGGGCTTGGAGGCCGCCGCGCGCGAGGTCGAGCAGGCGGGTGGCGAGGCGCTCGTGTTTGCAGCCGACGTCGCCGACCCTCAGCAGGTGGAGGCGGCGGCAATGGCCGTCGAAGAGCGATTCGGCCCGATCGACGTGTGGGTCAACGACGCGATGGTGACCGTCTACGCGGAGTTCCTCGAGATCGAGCCCGAGGAGTTCAGGCGCGCAACCGAAGTGACCTACCTCGGGATGGTGTGGGGGACCGGCTCGGCGCTGAGGCGGATGGTGCCCCGCGACCGCGGCGTGATCGTCCAGGTGTGCTCGGCGATGTGCTACCGCGGCATCCCCCTGCAATCGCCCTACTGCGGCGCGAAGCACGCGTGCAAGGGGTTCACTGAGAGCATCATCACCGAGCTCCTCCACAAGAAGTCCAAGGTGCGGCTGTCGATGATCCAGCTGCCGGGGTTGAACACCACCCAGTTCACCTGGGGGCGGACGAAGCTCGCCAAGCAGACGATGCCGGTGCCGCCGATCTACCAACCGGAGATCGCCGCGGACGCGATCCACCACGCGGCGTACCACAAGCGGCGCCAGATCTACGTGGGCATTCCGACGGTGCTCAACATCCTCGGCGAGCGGGTGGCTCCGTGGCTGCTCGACCGTTACCTGGCCAGGAACGGGTTCGATTCGCAGATGACCGAGCAGCCGCTCGATACGCGTGGGCACGACAACCTGTTCGAGCCCGTCGACGAGGACCGCGGCGCCCACGGGCCGTTCGACGAGCTGGCCCACGCCTTCAGCCCGCAGTACGTGCTCGCCAAGCGGCGGGGGGCGGTGCTGGCGGCGCTCGGGCTGGCGGCGCTCGGAGCGGGCGCCGCCGCGGGAGTGCGCGCCGCGCGGTGAGTCGCGTGCGTCAGGGGTTCTCGCCCGCCGGGGGATGCTGACCGGGAACCGTCCCGACCGGCGGTTCGGATTGCGGCGCGCTGGGGCGGTCCGGGCTGGCGAGCAGCAGCTCCACACCCCCATCGGCACGGCGGCTGACCACGTTGCCCTGCCAGGCGCGCAGCGGGTGCGCCTCGCTGCGGGCGAGCGACCGGCAGACGGCGCGGGTGAGGAAGAACACGACGATCGGCACCACCCAGATCCCCACGCGCCAGAAGTGGATCTGTGCCGTGTAGGAGATGTGCAGGCGGTAGAACAGCCGGTCGGTTGAGCCGACCGCGAACACGATCACCACCCAGCTCAGGAAGGCGGCGCCGATCGCCGTTCGCCCGGGACGGTCACGGGGCCGGTCGAGCAGGTCGTGGCGGAGGTGATCGCCGGTGAAACGGCGCTCCAGCGCCGGCCACGCGAACATCACCGCGAACACGAACGTCGGGAACAGCGCGCCGCCCCAGAACGGATTCGGGATGATCGTGTGGTTGCCGATCGCGGGCTCGAAGTTCGGCATCAGTCGCAGCGCCCCGATCAGCCATCCGATGTACCAGTCAGGCTGGGCGCCGTTCGACGACAAATAGGGGTGGAAGGGGCCCCACTGCCAGATCGGGTTGATCTGGATGAGGCCTCCGACCAGGAACAAGACCGAGGCGACGGCGAGCATCAGCCCCAGCGAGCGCAGCGCGTATGCGGGCCACATCGGCGTCCCAACGACGTTTCGCTCACGGCGTCCCGGTCCCGGGAACTGGGAGTGATGCTGGCGCACGATCATCGCCAGGTGCACGCCGATCAGCACCGCGAGCGCCGCCGGGATCAGCAGCACATGGACGATCTCGAGCCGCGGCAGGAAGGCGCTCGACCCCGGGAACGGTCCGCCCCAGATCAGATAGGCCAGCTGGGCGCCCACGAACGGGATCGAGAACGCCACAGAATAGGCGATCGCCAGGCCCATCCCGGAGAGCAGGTCATCGGCCAGCGAGTAGCCGGCGAACCCTTCGAGGATGGCCAGCATGAGCATCGTGAGCCCGATGTAGTAGTTGATGTCGCGCGGCTTGCGGTAGGCCCCGGTGAAGAAGATCCGTATGAGGTGCAGCACGATCGAGGCGATGAACACGTCCGCGGCCCAGTGGTGGACCTGGCGAAACAGCAACCCCGCCGGGACGTTCAGGCTCAGGTCGAGCACCGAGCGGTAGGCCTCCGACATCTGCTCCCCCTGGAGCAGCGGATAGGACCCGTGGTAGATGACCTGGGTGTCGCTCGGGATGTAGTAGAGGGTCAGGAAGATCCCGGTCCCGACCAGGACCATGAACGAGTAGAGCGCGATCTCGCCGAGCAGGAATGACCAGTGGTCGGGGAACACGTAGCGCAGCGCCCACTTGACGGCGCCGGCCATGCCGACGCGCTGCTCTGCTGCCCGGCTGGCCCGCTCGAAGCGGCGATGAACGTAGCGCTCGACGAGGTTCATGACTGGCTGCGGTGCACTCCCCACCACGAGGGGCCGACGTCCTCGTGAAAGCCACTCGCCGCGCGCAGGAAGCCACTGGAGTCGACCATCAGCGGCAGCTGCGGCAGCGCTCGCCCGGCCGGGCCGAAGATCAGCCGCCCGCCCTCACCGGGCAGGAACGTCGAGTAATGGCACGGGCAGGTGAA
>JAFAZB010000252.1 GCA_019240015.1 Solirubrobacterales bacterium | reverse complement strand
TGGGTGCGCGAGGGGACCCTCCCCGCCTACGAGAACAACCACGCCAACCTCGACCGGCGGCGCTCGCTGCTTGGCCGGCTGCTCGCGCGCCGGGAGCGGGGGGAGCCGCCGGCGGGCGCCTCCCCGTCCCAGCGCCCCGAGCCCGAGCGCTCGCCCGAGCGGCCCGTCTCCCGCCTGCAGGCGGTCTCCAGCGCGGCGGCGTGGCGCGCCCGGGCCCGCGACGGCGAGCCGCGGCACGTCCACGCGGTGCCGACCAGCCCCGAGCACAAGGTGGCCTCCGCGGTCGAGCTGTTCAACGCCTCCGAGCACACTCGCACGGTCGCCGGGGTGGCGCGCTCGCTGGGCCTGCCGGGGGTCGTGGTGCGGCCCTCGGAACATCGAGCGAGCCTGGTCGACGTGGTCGTCTCGTGGGAGCTGTGCTGGTATCGCTACGAGATCGACCTGTCCGACGAGCTCGCCGGCGTGAGGGTTGCGCGGCAGGGATACGAGCTCGACGAGCTGTCCGAGGAGGAGCGTCAGCTGAACGCGGTGGCCGACGAACACGGCCGACTGTCCATGAGCGGCTGAGGCGTTTCTGGACGGAAGTTCGATGGTGCCCGGCGGGAAGCCGCTCTAGCATCGGGCACGTGATCTATTGCGTCGTGCCGGAGGCACTCGCCGGGGAGCTGTTCGACAAGCTTACGAGCTACTACTCCGACGATCCCAACGTCACCGTGATCGTCGACCGCCGCAAGTCCTCGCGCCGCGAACGCGACTCGACCGGAGGCGGTAAGCGCTCCGTGCGCGACCGCCGCCGCCCCAGGGTCACGGGCGAGCTGCCCGACCTCGCGGTCGATTGAGCCTGGCCGCCGGGCCGCCCGGCAAGCTCATCATCCACGTCGACGGCGGGGCCCGCGGCAATCCGGGCCCCGCGGCGATCGGGGTCGTGGTCTGGACCGAGTCGGGAAAGCTGCTGGAGGAGCTGGGGGAGGAGATCGGCCCGGCGACCAACAACGTGGCCGAGTACCGCGCGGTGCTTCGCGGGCTCGAGCGGGCGGCCGCGCTGGGGGCCCGCGACGTCGAGCTCGTCAACGACTCGGAGCTGGTCGCGCGCCAGCTGACCGGCGCCTACAAGGTCAAGCACCCCTCGATGAAGCCGCTGCACGAGCGCGCGTCCAGCGCCTTGCGCGGGTTTCGCTCCTGGCGGATCCGCACCGTCCCGCGCGCCGAGAACGCTCGCGCCGACGAGCTCGTCAACGGCGCGCTCGACGGAACGCTGTGAGCGCTGGCCGGCGGGAGGCGCTCTGCGTCGCGTTTGCGCCCCGCTGCCCGTCAGGGCGTTACCCTCTGAGCGGTGACCGATGCCCTGATCGAGCTGAGCGCCCGGCTCCAGGAGACCGCCGAGCGGCTTCGCAGCGGTGCGCTCGACCACGAGACGGCGCTGGCGCTGATCGAAGAGTGCGCGCGGCTCGCCGCCGACGCCAGCGCCCAGGTCGAGCAGCGCACCCGCGCGGCGCTCGAGCCGCTGCCCGACCTTCCGGGCCAGCTCCCGCTGCCGGCCTCGTAGGGTGCTCCGGACCGCAGCGACCCGCAGCCCGGCCTATCCCGAGCACCTGCGCGCCGAGGTCGAGCGCTACCTGGAGTCGCTGCGCTTCAGCGGCGACCCCGCGTGCGCGAGGCTGGAGGAGGCGATGCGCTATTCGCTGCTGGCGGGGGGCAAGCGGATCCGGCCCGTGCTGGCCTTGGCCACCGCGCGGGCGCTCGGCCGCCGCCCCGGCTCGGTGCTGCCGCTGGCCGGAGCGATCGAGCTGATCCACACCTACTCGCTGATCCACGACGACCTCCCGGCGATGGACGACGACGAGCTGCGCCGGGGCCGCCCCACCTGCCACCGGGCGTTCGGCGAGGAGGTGGCGATCCTGGCGGGCGACGGGCTGTACGCCGAGGCGTTCAAGCTGCTGCTCTCCGAGCAGCGGGCGGAGCCGGAGGCGCTGCTGGCCGCCGCGTGCGAGCTGGCATCGGCGACCGGGGTGCAGGGCATGGTCGGCGGGCAGTACCTCGACGTAGCCGCGACCGCGCCCCCCGGGCCGGCTGGACTGAGGCGCCTTCACGAGCTGAAAACCGGTGGGCTGATCGCGGCGAGCGTCAACTGCGTGCTGCTGGTGGGGGGCGACCCCGAACGTGAGAGAATGGCCTTGTTCCGTCCGTTCGCCAGCGAGCTCGGCGTGCTGTTCCAGATCGTCGACGACATCCTCGACGTAACCGGATCCCAAGAGACGCTGGGCAAGCGGCAGGGAAGCGACGAACGGTTGGGAAAGCGCACCTACGTGAGCGAGTTCGGTCTCGATGGAGCGCGTAAGCTGGCCGCCCAGTCGCACGAGCGCGCTCGCGACGCGCTCACCGCGGTGGTGCCGAGCACGCAACAGGCCACCGAGCTGATCCAGATCACCGACTTCATCGCGACCCGGAGCTACTGATGCCAAACCTCTTGCAACGCATCGAAAAGCCGCAGGACCTGCACGGCCTCAGCGACGAAGAGCTGCAGCAGGTGGCGCAGGAGGTGCGCGAGCACATCATCACCACGGTGGGGGAGATCGGCGGGCACTTCGGGGCGAACCTGGGCACCTGTGAGATCGCGGTCGCGCTGCACTCGGTGCTCGATTCCCCGCGCGACAAGATCATCTGGGACGTGGGCCACCAGGCGTACCCCCACAAGGTGCTGACCGGACGTCGCGACCAGTTGCACACGATCCGCAAGTACCACGGCTTGGCCCCGTTCTGCGCGATCCACGAGTCCGAGCACGACATCATCGGCGCCGGCCACGCCTCCACGGCGATCGGCTACGCGGTCGGGATCAAGGAGGCGATGCGCCGCGGCCACGGCGAGGACGCGCATGTGGTCGCGGTCGCCGGCGACGGCGCGATGACCGGCGGGGTGGCGTTCGAAGCGGTCCACCAGGCGGGCGGCGAAGGGACCCCGATCGTGGTCGTGCTCAACGACAACGGGATGTCGATCGCACCCAACGTGGGCGCGCTGTCCCGGTACTTCAACCGCGTGCGGCTGAATCCGAAGCTGTGGCACGCGCGCGAGGAGGTCGAAGGCGGGCTGACCAAGCTGCCCGTCGGGATCGGGGCGGCGTTCGAGCGCTTCGGCCCGCACGTGAAGGAGTCGATCAAGGCCTTCTGGGCGCCGGGACTGTGGTGGGAGGAGCTCGACTTCGCCTACATGGGGGTGATCGACGGCCACGATGTTCGCGCGCTGCGCCGGGCGCTGCGCGAAGCGCTGGCCGCCGAGCGCCCCGTGGTCGTGCACTGCGCGACCGTGAAGGGGAAGGGGTTCGCGCCGGCCGAGGAGGGCGGCCTGGAGGGGATGGAGCGCTGGCACGCGGCGAAGCCGAAGTCGATCGCCAACGGCGCCCCAGCGGTGCTCGCGGTGCCCGACTCGGGGGCGGGCCGCAGCCGCGGGGGTGGCGGTGCGCGCAGTGCGAAACCGGCGCCGCCGCAGTACACCCAGGTGTTCGGCAAGGCCCTGGTGCAGGAGTGCCGGCGCGATCAGCGGGTGATCGGGATCACCGCCGCGATGAACTCGGGCACCGGGCTCAACATCCTTCAGCACGAGCTCCCCGAGCGCTACTACGACGTGGGGATCGCCGAGCAGCAGGCGGTGCTGTTCGCCGCCGGCCTGGCCCTCCAGGGCTGCAAGCCGGTCGCCGCGATCTATTCCACCTTCCTGCAGCGCGCGTATGACCAGATCGTGCACGACGTATGCCTGCAGCGGCTGAACGTGGTGTTCGCGATGGACCGCGCGGGGCTGGTGGGCGACGATGGGCCGACCCACCACGGCGTGTTCGACATCGCGTATCTGCGCTGCCTGCCGAATATCGTGCTGATGGCGCCGCGCGACGAGGCGCTGCTGGTGCACATGCTGCACACCGCGCTGTGCCTCGACGACGGCCCGGTCGCGCTGCGCTACCCGCGCGGCGAGGGCGTCGGGGTGCCGCTCCCCGAGCGCCCGGTGCCGATCGAAATCGGCACCGGAGAGATCCTGCGGGAAGGCGATCGCGTGGCGCTGCTCGGCTACGGCACCGGCGTCGGCAAGGCGCTCGCGGCGGCCGCGATCCTGGCCGAGCGCGGGATCGAAGTGACGGTCGCCGACGCCCGCTTCGCCAAGCCGATCGATGCGGGGCTGGCGGCGCAGCTGGCCGCCGAACACGAGCTGCTGGTGACGGTCGAGGAGGGCGTGCTGGCGGGCGGCTTCGGCTCGGCGGTGTGGGAGACGCTGTCCGACGCCGGCCTGGCCTCGCGGATCCTGCGCGTCGGACTCCCCGACCGCTACGTGACCCACGGCTCGCCGTCGCTCCTGCACGAGGAGGTCGGCTTCACCGGCGAGCGGATCGCGGAGCGGATCGAGGCCGCAGTGGCAGAGCGGAGCGGGGTGGGGTAGGGGGGCTGGCCTCCGCGGGCCTCTTGGAGACGCGGCAGCCGCTGGGCGTCCGTGCGAACTTTGGCGAATTGGTTCGGAGGGGTCGAACCAATTCGCCAAAGTTCGCGGCGAGCCCGTACCGTTCGCGCTCAGGTGAAGCGGGTTCGGCTCGACAGCCTCTTATCTGAGCGCGGGATGTTCCAGTCGCGCAGCCGCGCGGCCGCCTCGGTGCTGGCCGGCGAGGTGCTGCTGCTCCCGGGGCGCCGGCGCGCCGAGAAGCCGGGGCAGCTGGTGCCCGAAGACGTCGAGCTCGAGCTCGCGCAGGGGCCGCAGTTCGTCTCTCGCGGCGGGCTGAAGCTGGCCAACGCGCTCGGGGAGCTCGGTGTGGAGGTGGGCGGCCGGCTGGCGCTCGACCTGGGCGCCTCCACGGGCGGCTTCACCGACTGCCTGCTCCAGCGCGGTGCCGCGCGCGTGGTGGCGGTCGACGTCGCCTACGGCCAGCTCGACTGGAGGCTCCGCAACGACCCCAGGGTGACCTCGATCGAGCGCCAGAACGCCCGCTCGCTGCGCCCCGAGCAGCTGCCATACGTGCCGGACCTGATCGTGATC
>JAFAZB010000461.1 GCA_019240015.1 Solirubrobacterales bacterium | reverse complement strand
GCTGCCGGCGCGACCTGATCGATCCGGCCTTCGCCGATCAGCCGATCTCCGCCGTCGCGAGCCGCTGGGGCCTGTCCAGCCCGCCGCATTTCAGCCGCCTGTTCCGGAAGGCCTACGGGTGCTCTCCACGCCAGTTCCGCCGCAGCGCCGCCCCGGCGGCCGACGCTGACGCGGTGCTCGAGCGCGCGTTGGCCCGCCCGCCCGCGTCCTGGCCGCTCGACGCCGGCGAGCCGTGGGGAGTGGAGGGCGCGGGGCCGACGGCGCGGCCCGGGGCATGAGCGCCGCGACCGACGGGGCCAGCGCGCCGGCTCCGGGCGCGAGCGGGGGGGTGGGCGCGCCAATTCTCGAGCTCGAGCAGCTGACCGCCGGGTACGACCGCGCACCCGTGCTGCGCGGACTCACCCTCGCCGTCGCGCCGGGCGAGGTGGTCGCGCTGATCGGAGCCAACGGCGCGGGCAAGACAACCACGCTGCGGACGATCTCGGGGCTGGTCAGACCGATGGGCGGTCTGGTTCGCCTCGACGGGGACGACCTGGCCGGAGTGTCGGCCACGGCACGGGTGCGGCGGGGGATCGTGCACGTGCCGCAGGGACGCGGGATCTTCTTCGGGCTCACGGTCGCCGAGCACCTTCGGCTCGACGGCCTGCGCGACCGGACCGCCCAGGAGGTGGCGTTTGAGCACTTCCCGGCATTGCGCGACCTGGCCGGACGGCGGGCGGGCCTGCTGTCCGGAGGAGAGCAGCAGATGCTGGCGATCGCCCGGGCCCTTTGCCGGCGCCCGCGGCTGCTGCTGCTGGACGAGCTTTCGCTTGGCCTGGCTCCGGTGATCGTCGAGCGGTTGCTGCCAGTGGTGCGCGAATTCGCGTCGACTCAGGGGACGGCGGTACTGCTGGTCGAGCAGCACGTTCACCTCGCGCTCGAGATCGCCGACCGGGGCTATGTGCTCTCCCACGGCGAACTGGTGGCCTCAGACAGCGCCGAGCGGCTGCGGGCCGACAGCGCGCTCTTGACCGCGAGCTACCTGGGCGAGCGCCGCGCCTGAGCGCGGGCGCCGCGCCTGACCCGCGCGCCGCGCCTGACGTTAGGATCCCCGGCCGGTTTTTCCGTCTCGGGGAGAGGAGTCATTCGGGATGAGCACTACTGGGATCGGCGGTACGCCGGCCGCCACGGAGGACGACCGCCGGCTCGCGAACTTCGGCTACACGCCGCAGCTGAGCCGGGTGCTGGGGCTGTTCGGGAACTTCTCGGTCGCCTTCACCTATCTCTCGCCGATGGTCGGCATCTACTCGCTGTTCGTGTTCGGCCTCGGAATGGGAGGGCCGGCGTACCTGTGGCTGACGATCCTCCCGGTGGCCGGGATGCTGTTCGTCGCGCTCGTGTTCGGCGAGCTCGGCAGTCACTATCCGGTGGCGGGCGCGCTCTACCAGTACTCGAAGTTCTCGGTCGGCCCGGGCTATGGCTGGTTCGTGGGCTGGTTCTACGGCATCGCCCTGCTGGTCACGGTCGCGTCGGTCGACACCGGCGTGGTTGCGTACTTCACCCAGCTGACCCACAACTGGTTCGGGTGGAACCTCAACCCGCTCGCGCACGGGACGATCCTCTGGATCACCCTGTTGCTTCTGGCCATTCAAACCGGTTTGAACATCACGGGCGCGAAGGTGATGGGGCGAATCGCCCAGATCGGGGTGTACGTCGAGTTCGCCGGCACGTTCGGCATCGCGCTGATCCTGCTCATCAACGGCTTCCACCACGGGCTGGGCTTCCTGTTCTCAAACCAGGGCGTCACGCACGCCGCGACCAACCCCTACAAGCTCGACTTCCACGGCAGCTGGCTCGCCGCGGCACTGATCGCGGTGCTCGCGCCCGTGTACATCTTCTATGGGTTCGAGTCGTGCGGGGACATCGCCGAGGAGACCCAGGATGCGAGCCGCCGGATCCCCCGCGCCATGCGCCTGGCGCTGATCTGGGGCGGCATCACGTCGCTGGTGCTGACCGCCGCGCTGCTCCTCGCGATGCCGTCGCACAACCCGGTCGGCGCCACCGTCGCCGGCGGCGGCGTGCCGTTCATCCTCGGCCAGCTGTCGCAGGGCGTTCAGGACTTCCTGCTGATCCTGATCATCTACGCGTTCTTCTCGTGTGGCACCTCGATCCAGGGGGCGGGGGCGCGGCTCGCCTTCGGCTACGCGCGCGACGGTGCGCTGCCCGCGTCGGCCTGGATCTCCAAGGTCCACCCGCGGTTCAAGACGCCGGTCAACGCGCTGATCGGCGGCGTTGCAATCACGATCCTGTTCTGCCTGCTCGTTTTCATCTCGCCGAAGAACAACGTCCACATCGCGTTCATCACCTATCCCGGCGGGGTCAACGCGCTCCTTGCCCTGGTCTCGTTCGCGGTGAGTGGCATCTACCTGTCGTTCTTGCTCACCGTGATCGCTTCGATCATCGCCCGCGCTCGCGGCTGGGTCCCCGAGGGCTCGTTCCGGCTGGGGCGCTGGGGGTGGGCGGTGTCGATCGTCGCGGCTGTCTACCTGGGGCTGATGTTCATCAACATCGCGTTCCCCAGTGGCATCACGAGTCCCCGGGAGTTCTTCAACCTCGACTGGATCACGCTCGCGGTGATCTTCGTGATCGCCGTC
>JAFAZB010000392.1 GCA_019240015.1 Solirubrobacterales bacterium | reverse complement strand
TGAAGACGCCGACGTGGAACGCCAGGTACCAGGTCGCCAACAGCAAGCCGGCCCCGGTACCCGCTCCGATCAGCGCCAGCCTGGTACGCGCGGGCATCACCCCAGGGTATCCCAGCGGGGGTGCCGGTTATGTCACTCTGTTCCGTGCGACGCGGCGCGGGCCCTAGCGCGCGAGCGGGCGCGGTGGTGCGCGCCAAACCATCAAGATCGCACACTCCGCCTCGGGCTGGGAGGGGTGGCTGCGCCCAGTGCGACAAGGCGATCGCTCGCGGGACCACGCCTGAAAACGACCGGTGGTGTGTGCGATCCGGTGCGATCGCGTCGGTCGTGACCCGCTGGCGGGCGCCTCGCGCCCTGACAGGACCGGCCGCGTGGACGCTTTCGTCCTCACCGACCCCAGCCAGCCGGCCGACAAGACGAGCACAACGCAATCACCGCCGCGTCGACTCCGCTTGACACATCCTAGGCGGGCTCGTGCTCGGCCTTGGCCTGGCGGGTGATCCGCATCTCGGGCGCGATCCCAGTCCGGCGCAGATGCTCGTAGTGCTCGAGGTCCTCGGGCGAAGCCACCTCGACGCTGACCCCGTCGGCGAGCTGAAAGCGGCCCGCCTCGTACAGCAGCTCCTGATAGCGCGATCCGGCGCTGCGCCGACTCGAGCCTCGACCCGCCGCGCCCTCGATATCGAGCTCGTGGGGGCCGCAACGCAGCATCCAGCGGGCGCCCCGCGCGAGCTTCTCGGCGCTGAGCCTGACGGGAAGCGAGTCGGGCGCGGTCGCGCCGCTTCGCCTGCCCTCGACCCGCAGCCGCGCATGCTCCGCGCCCAGCGCTCGCGACAGGCGCTCGAGGTTGCGCACGTACGGAGCGGGGACCACCGCCACCGGGCCGGCCGCGTCCGCGTCGCCCCGGACCAGGTATGCGATCGGACCGACCAGCACGAAGTCGACCTTGTTCGCCGTCAGCCACTTGAGCACCGCGAGCACGTCGCGGTCGAGGTGCTCGAACCCGGGCCGGGCTACGAGCGGCCCCGAGTCGATCCGCGGCGGCCGGCGCCTGAGCAGCATGGTCTGCGTTTCGCCCTGGCCCCGCGGACTCCTTCCCGCAGGCTCAGATCGGCAGCGCGGAGCGCCCAGCGAGCCGTCGCAGCACCCCGGGGGCTACTCGGGACAGGACCCGTGCGAGCTTGGCTTCGGGCGTCACCACCGCCACCGGAGCGTCGCTGCCGATCGCCTCGACGATCTGTTCGGCGACCCGCTCTGGGGTGAAGTTTCGACGCTGATAGGAGCGCGTGACCTGCTCTCTAATGCGCTCCTGCTGTCCCTCGGGATGACCTACGTAGCGCGTCGCACGGGTGATGTTGGTGGCGACGATCCCCGGACAGACCGCGGTGACGCCGATCCCGTAGGGCGCCAGCTCGGCGCGCAGGCACTCGCTCAGCATCAGTACGGCCGCCTTCGAGGCGCCGTAGGCAGCCAGATCCCTGAACGGTCCGAACGCCGCCACGGAGGACAAGTTGACGATCTGCCCTCCCTCGCCCCGCTCGAGCATCGCCCGCGCGAACAGCCGTGATCCCGTCACGACCCCCAGCAGATTGACGTCGAGGATCCGGCGCCACTCGTCCGCTCCGGTCTGGAGGAACGGTCCCGCAAGCCCAATCCCCGCGTTGTTGACGACCACGTCGGGCACGCCGTGCCTGCCGGTCACCTCGGAGGCCAGCCGCTCCATCGCACGCTCGTCACCGACGTCGCACGTGAACGCGTGCGACCGCGGGATCGCGGCCGCGGTGCGCGCGGCCGCGTCACCGTCGCGATCCACCAGCAGCAGCCGCGAGCCGCGCGCGGCCAGCGCGAGCGCGGTGGCACGCCCGATGCCGCTGCCGGCGCCGGTGACCAGTGCCAGCCGCCCCGCGAGCTGCGCGGTCCCGCCGCCGCGGGCCCACGGGGTGTGCGAGCGGGCCGCGCCCCGTTCCACTTCCTCGACGAACTCGCCGATCCAGCGGGAGATCAGCTCGGGATGGGTTCGCGGCGCCCAGTGCGAGCCGGCCACCACGCGGCGGCGCAGCAGTGGCGCCCAGCGCTCGGCGCGCTCGTAGTAGTGCGCGGGGATCGAGCGGTCGCCGGTGGGAACGACGAGCTGGACCGGCACTCCGGCGCGGCGGGCCGCCCTGGGGCGCAGGATTCGGGCTGGGATGTTGCGGCGATACAGGTTCGCCCCGTGCAGACCGTCAGCGGCGAGCGTCGGCGCGGGATGACGCCGATCGACCGGGACCCGATCCAGATGCGCCAGCAGCCAGCGCCATCGTCCTCCCGCCAGCACCAACCGCCAGATCAGCGAGGGCCCACCTGGGAGGCACAGGACGATCACGTACCAGGACCGGCTGGCGCGCGCGATCGCTCGCAGCAGCCTGCCTCGGCGCGCCAGCCCGGGTCCGGCCGCGATCGCCTGATCGAGCGCGGGAGCGGCGATCGCGGTCAGCGATGCGAGTGTGTCCTGAAAGCGCGGGGAGCTGGCGAGCTCCCAGCCCTGGATCCCGCCCCAGTCGTGTCCGACCAGGTGGACCTGCCGGCCCGGCGCGAGCGCAGCGCAGACCTCTGCGAAGTCCTCTCCCAGCCGCTCCAGCGCATATGCCGCCGGGCCCCGGGGCGCGCTCGAGCCCCCCGCTCCCCGCACGTCGTAGGCGACCACGTGAAAGCCCAGCGCCAAGCGCGAGACGACGCCGTCCCACAGCTCCTTGGTGTCCGGATAGCCGTGCACGAGCACGATCGTGGGCCGCGATCGGTCGCCGTCCTCGAGCGCGGCGAGCTCGATGCCCTCGGCTGTGACGATCGTCCGGTACGAGCTGGCCACCGCCGCGGCAATCTATACGCTCGTCACAGTGCCCGATTACGACTACTTGCAGGCTCGCCGCGCGGCTCGTGTCCGTGAGCGGGCGCTCCGCGCGCGCCGCAGACGGGCCGTGCTCGCCGCGGTGTCGGTGCTGGTGGTGGCCGTGGCGGTGATCGCGATCGCGTCGTCCGGCGGGAACTCGCCCAGACCGGCAGCTGGCCAGGCGAGCGCCGCCCGCCAGAACGGCGCCGGGCACGCCTCAGCGCCCCAGGTACACCATCGCCACGGCGCCGGCACCGTACGGGGTGTCGCGACCGGCAGGCCGGGCGACCTCTCGGTCCCGGTGCTGATGTACCACGTGATCGCGGCGCCGCCGCCGGGTGCCCCCTTTCCCGGGCTGTACGTCGTCCCCGAGGAGTTCGCCACGCAGATGAATGCGCTGAAGGCGGCGGGCTGGCACCCGGTGACGCTCGACCAGCTCGAGGCGTACTGGACGCGCGGCGTGCCGCTCGGGCCGGGCAAGCCGATCGTGCTCACGTTCGACAATGGCTATCGCTCGCAGTACGTGAACGCGCTGCCGGTGCTGCAACGCCTGGGCTGGGTCGCCGATGAGAACATCCAGCTGACCGGCCTGCCCCCGTCGCAGGGGGGCTTGACCTCAGCCCAGGTGCGGGGGCTGATCGACGCCGGCTGGGAGCTCGACACCCAGGGCATCAGCCACGCCGACCTGATCAAGCTGGGTGCGACCGAGCTGCGCTACCAGGTGGCGACCGCGCGCCAGATCCTGCAGCGACGCTACGGCGTTCCCGTGAACTGGTTCTGCTACCCCTCCGGTCACTACGACGCGACCGTCGTCGACGAGGTGCGGGCCGCGGGATTCGTCGGCTCGACCACCGTGATCCCGGGATGGGCCAGCCGCGGCGAGGATCCATACCGACTGCCCCGCCTGCGCGTGCTGGGGGGGACCAGCCCGGCCGCGCTGCTCGCGCAGATCGCCTCGGCCCGTGCGGCCAACCCACCGCCGGGCTCATACGGAGGGGCCGGCACGGCGTGAAGTTGACCGGCTCCGGGACTCTGCGAGGGACCCGGCCGAGCCCGACGGTTGGCGCGGCGGTCGGGATCGCCGCGGTCACCGCCGCCACGCTCGCGATCTACCCGCTGGAGCGAATCGCTCCGGTGGTCTCGCTGAGCGTCGTGTACCTCCCGGCGGTGCTGCTGGTGTCCACCTACTGGGGGCTTGGCCTGGGCCTGGGCACTTCATTGCTCAGCGCCGCCGCGCTGAACTTCTTCCACATCCCGCCCGTCGGCCGCTTCACGATCGCCGACAGCCGCAACTGGGTTGCGCTCGCCGCGTTCACGATCGTGGCCGTGGTAGCGAGCACGATCGCAGAGCTCGCCCGCGCGCGCGCGGTGGAGGCCGAGCGCCGCCGCGGAGAAGCGGACCTGGCGGCAGCACTGGCGCGAGAGCTGCTCTCCGGTGCCGACACCAGCGAGGCACTGGGCGCAACCGCGCGCCGGATCGCCCAGGCGCTGGGGCTGCCCTCGGCGGCGATCGAGCTGGGGGCTGTCCGAGGCGAGGACCGCCGGCTCGCGCTGGAGCTGCGGGACGCCGACGGCGAGCAGATCGGCACGCTGCTGGTGCCCGCCCGGCTACCGCCGGAGACCGCGCAGCGGCTGCGCGGTCAAGTCGTCCCGGCGCTCGGCGCGCTGGTGGCGATCGCTCAACGCCGCGACGCGTTGCAGGCCGACGCGGTCGAGACGGCCGCCCTGCGCCGGAGCGACGACATCAAGACCGCGCTGCTGCGAGCGGTGTCCCACGACCTTCGCACGCCGTTGACGGCGATCGTCGCCGCCGGCCACGCGCTGGGCGCCGGGTCACTGACCGACCAGGAACGCGCCGAGCTGAGCGCGGCCGTCGTCGACGAAGGGGCGCGGCTGGCCGCGCTGGTCGACAAGTTGCTCGATCTCTCGAAGCTCCAGTCGGGCGGCGCCGACCCGCGCTCGGATTGGGTCTCGATCGAGGATCTGGTGACGGCGGCGCGGGAGGGGCTCGATGACCGCCAGGCACCGGTCCGCTTGACGATCGATGACGACGTACCCGATCTCAGAGCCGACGCCGCCCAGCTCGAGCGGGCGTTCGCCAACCTGCTCGAGAACGCGCTGCGCTATTCGGCTGGCCGGCCGGTATTCGTGCACGCGCGCCGCGCTGGCCCGCGGGTCGTGGTGCGCGTCGTCGATCAGGGTCCAGGTATCCCCCCCGCCGAGCGCGAGCGGATCTTCGAGCCGTTCTATCGCGGGCGCAGCCGCGGTGCCGGCGGCTGGAGCGGTTCCGGACTGGGGCTCGCGATCGCCAAGGGATTCGTGGAGGCCAACGGCGGCTCGATCGCGGTCGAGTCGCTCCCGGGCCAGGGCACCAGCTTCGTCGTCTCGCTGCCGATCTCCGAAGCGCCGGCGGCGAAGGTCGGGGCGTGAGCACCCCGGCCAGGCCACGCGTGCTGGTCTGCGACGACGAGCAGCAGATCCTGCGGGCGCTGCGGGTGATCCTGCGCGACGCGGGTTTCGAAGCCGTGCCCGCCAGCAGCGCGGAGGAGGCGCTCGACGCCGCCGCGGTCAGTCGCCCCGACGCGGCGATCATCGATCTCGTGCTCCCGGACGGAGACGGGGTGGAGGTGTGCAGGCGCTTGCGGGAGTGGAGCCAGATGCCGGTGATCGTGCTCTCGGCGGTGGGCGAGGAGGACGCCAAGGTCAGGGCGCTCGCGGCGGGCGCGGACGACTATGTGACCAAGCCGTTCGGCCCACGCGAACTGGTGGCGCGACTGCAGGCGAACCTACGCCGGATCGAGCCCGCGCCCGCGGATGCGGTCGTCAGTCTCGACGGGCTGGAGGTCGACCTGGCCGCACGGACCGTGACGCGCGGCGGCGAGGAGGTGCACCTGACGCCGACCGAGTTCGACCTGCTGCGGCTGCTGGTCCGCAACCGAGGCCGGCTGATGACCCACCGCCAGCTGCTCGTATCGGTATGGGGCCCCGGTTACGGGGACGACACGCAGGTGCTGCGGGCGCACATCGCGAACCTGCGTCGCAAGATCGAGCCGGCCGAAGAGCCCCGCTACATCCGCACCGACCCGCGGGTCGGTTATCGCTTCGCGGGCTGACACGTGCGCCGCGCGCCGGCGGCCGGACCTTACGATGCTCGTTCGGTGAGCCGGGAAGTCTGGTCGGCACCCCTCGACCTGCGCCCACCCATTTCGACCTCGCCCCCACTCCCGTGACGTCCTTGCTGGCTTGGCGCTCCGAATGGCGCCGCGAGGCGCTCCGCACCAACCTCTGGCTGGTGCCGGCGCTCGAGGTGCTGGCGGCGCTCGTGCTGTACCTGATCACGCACGCGCTCGATCGCGCCGCATACCGTGGCTCGCTCTCGCTTCCCAGCTGGGTGATCTTCGGCACCGCCGACGCGGCCCGCCAGATCCTGACGACCCTCGCCGCCGCGGTGATCACGGTCGTGGGGGTGGTGTTCTCGATCATGATCGTGACCCTGACGCTGGCCTCGACCCAGTTCGGTCCCCGGATGCTGCGCAACTTCATCCGCGACCGCGGCACCCAGTTCACGCTCGGGACGTTCGTGGCCACGTTCGTGTACGCGACGCTGGTGCTGGTCTCGATCGGTCCCGGCAGCCACGGCGACTTCGTGCCCCACCTCTCGATCACGCTGGCGGTGGCGCTGGTCGCTGTGTCGTTGGGCGTCCTGATCTACTTCATCCACCACACCGCCACCTCGATCCAGCTCCCTCAGGTGATCGCGAGCATCGCACGCGATCTCTCGCGGGCGATCGACGCGGAGTCGGGCGCCACCAGGGTGCGGCTCGAGGCGGGTCCCCCGGTGCCGGAGCTGCTCGCGCGGATGCAGCAGGGGGGCGGCACGGTCCCGGCGCCGGAGAGCGGCTACCTGCAGTTCGTCAGGCACCGCACGCTGGTTCGCCTGGCCGCCGAGCGGGGCGCCGTGATCAGGCTCCTGCACCGCCCCGGCCACTTCCTCGTCAGCGGCCATCCGATCGCCACCGTGTGGCCGGCGGAGGCCGCGCCGGCGGTGACCAGGGAGCTGCGGCGGGCTCACATCACCGGGCCGAACCGGACTCTCGCGCAGGACCTCGCATTCGCCGTCGACCAGCTGGTGGAGATCGCGATCAGGGCCCTCTCCCCCGCGGTCAACGACACCTTCACCGCGCTGACCTGCATCGACTGGCTGGGCGAGAGCCTCTGCAAGGTGACCACCCGCTGGCATCCGCTCCGTGTGCACCGCGACAGCCGCGGCTATGTGCGCGTGATCACCGCCCACGTCAGCTACACGCGGCTGGTGCAGCGCGCGTTCGAGAAGATCAGACAGGCCGGCCGCGGCATGCCCGCGGTGATGATCCGTCAGCTCGAGGCGCTCACCAAGATCGTCCACTACACGACCAGCGAGCGGCAGCGGTCGATGCTGCTGGAGCAGGGGGCGATGATCTTCCAGGCGAGCGAGGAGTCGGTGCCCGAACCCGCGGACCGCGCGGACGTGAGGCGCGAGTACGACGAGTTGCTCGCCGCCGCGGAGCGGATGGCGCGACAGCGGGCGACCGAGCCCCCCGCCCCAGGGGGGTAGCGGCGCGCGGAGCCGGCGGCGCTCAAAGTCGCGCGGCTCTTCACAGAATCTGTACGCGCGAGCGCGAGTTCTGCACGCGACCTTGACGGGAGAGGCCCGACGATGGTGCGGTGGACATCGTCGCAATCGTGCTCGGCGTGCTCGTGTTCGCTGCGCTGCTCGCGCTGATCGACGCAGTCGAGCGGGTGTGAGGCGGCCGCTCGGTCCCCGGCCATGAGCGTCGCCGACGTGTTCGGGCTGGTGGTGTCGGTGATCGTCTGCGTCTATCTGCTGTACGCCCTGCTGCGCGGAGAGAGGTTCTAGGCGCGTGACGTTCCTCGGCTGGCTGACGATCGTCCTGTTCGCGGCCGCGCTGACGGTCCTGGCGCTCCCCCTGGGACGCTATCTGGCGGCCGTCTACACCGGCCAGCGCACCCTGCTGGACCCGCTGTTTCGCACACCTGAGCGCCTGCTCTACAAGCTGATCCGGGTCGACCCGCGCCGAGGGCAGGACTGGAAGGCGTACGCCAGGAGCTTGATCGTCTTCTCACTCGCGGGCTGGTTGGTGCTGTATCTGATCCTCCGCACGCAGACCTTGTGGGGTTTCACCGGGCTGAACCCGCAGAAGTTTCACTCTGGCACCTGGGACGTCACGTTCAACACCGCATCGTCGTTCGTGACGAACACCAACTGGCAGTACTACGGCGGCGAGACGACGCTCAGCTACTTCAGTCAGATGGCCGGGCTGACGGTGCAGAACTTCCTCTCCGCGGGGGTCGGGATCGCGGTCGCAGTGGCGATGATCCGTGGGTTCATCGGCCGCAGCGGCGCGAGCCTCGGCAACTTCTGGCAGGACCTCGTCCGCACGGTGCTGTGGGTGCTCACCCCACTGTCGATCGTGTTGGCGCTGGTGCTGGTGTTCCAGGGCGCGATCCAGAACTTCTCCCACTACCTGGTGACCAGCGGTCCGACGGGGCTCTCGAACCAGATCGCGATGGGTCCGGTCGCTTCCCAGGAGGCGATCAAGCTGCTGGGCACCAACGGCGGCGGGTTCTTCAACACGAACTCGGCGCACCCGTTCGAGAACCCGACCGGCTTCACCAACCTGGTCGAGATGCTGGCGGTGCTGGTGATTCCGGCGGCGCTGGTGTTCATGTACGGCCGGATGGCGGGCAACCGCCGGCAGGGCTACGCGATCTACGCGACGATGATGGTGATGTTCCTCGGCGCGGCGTGCGTCGCCTACGTGGCCGAGGCCCACGGCTCGCCGGCCCAGCATGCCGCCGGCCTGCACACCCACGTGATCGCGGGCTCGACCGGCGGCAACCTCGAGGGCAAGGAGCAGCGCTTCGGGATCGCAGGCTCGGCGCTGTTCGACGTGGTCACCACGGTCACCTCCTGCGGCGCGGTCAACAGCGCGATCGAATCGTTCACG
>JAFAZB010000348.1 GCA_019240015.1 Solirubrobacterales bacterium | reverse complement strand
CTCATAACCCGAAGGTCGCGGGTTCGAATCCCGCCCCCGCTATGCAACGAGAGCCCCGTCGCAGCCGGCTGCTAGTAGCGGGACCGTGGCCGCCGGACACCGCGCAACCCGCCGCCCAGAGATTCGACGCGCACGCAGGAGGCCTTCCGGGACGGCCAGAATGCCGGTGCGGGTCAGCCCGGTCCAACGAGCTCCGGCTGTCCGTACGCGCACTTCTTTGCCGCCTGCTGGAATGCCGGTGAGCTGGGGTCGATGTTGAGGCTGGGGTTGAAGTTGCGATAGATCGATCCGTCGATGAGCTTGGGGTCGGGGTAGTTGGGGACGCCGTTGGCGCGCATGCATGCCGCGGCCTTCAGCGACTGCCGATACTCCTGGTTCTCTTGCGCCGCCGTTACCTGCCGTCCAGCCGAGCCGAAGGACCCGCAGGCCCGCTCGGCGGTCTGGAAGGCCGGCGAGCTCGGGGCCAGATCTGTACCCGGCCCCCCGTGGATCACGAAATAGCCCTGACCGTTGGGATCAGGGAAGTCGGGCACTCCGTGCGATCGCATGCAGTTCGCGTACGCGAGCGCCCCCGACATCACCTTGGTTGTCGAGTTCGCACGGGCGCCGCCACCGCAGCCCGCGAGCAGCCCTGCGGCGAGTAGCAGCGCGGCGGCGATCGCCCTACAGGCCAGCAGGCGTGGGCGGCCTACGCCGTCGGCGTCTCGCAGCACTTGAACTCGCGGTAGGAGAGACTGTGAACAGCTCTGGGGGAGGCACAAGCGGCCTGGGTCCGCTCATTCAGCGGGTTCTACCACCGGAGTGGCGAACGCCCTGGGGGTGGTCAAGATGCGCAGGAATGAGTTGCGTTGCCACGGAAACCGATCCGGACCGCGCCATTGAGCTTATAGCGACGCATCTAGGTGTGGCCCAACAGATGAGAATGCCTGTCGAATCGTTGCTGCGATAACGATGGCCCACCCCCCCGTAATCTCCACCCACGGCCTCTCGAAGGACTACGGGTCTGGCCGCGGGCTGGTCGGGCTCGACCTCGAGGTCCGGCGGGGCGAGGTGTTCGGGTTTCTGGGGCCCAACGGGGCCGGCAAGTCGACCACCCTGCGGCTGCTGCTCGACCTGATCAGGCCGACCGCGGGCTCGGCACGGGTGCTGGGGCTGGACAGCGTTCGTGACAGCCTCGAGATCCGACGCCGGGTCGGGTTCCTGCCCGGCGATCTGGTGCTCTATCCGAAGCTGACCGGCCGAGTGGTGCTCGACTACCTGGCGCAGCTGCGCGGCGGTGTGGATCGGCGGGTTCGCGATGAGCTGATCGAGCGGTTCGACGCCGAGGTCGACAGGCCGGTGCGCCAGCTCTCCACCGGCAACCGGCAGAAGCTCGGCCTGGTTCAGGCGTTCATGCACGAGCCCGAGCTGCTGATCCTCGATGAGCCGATCGCGGGTCTCGACCCGCTCGTCCAGCAGAGCTTCCACGCGCTGCTGGCCGAGGTCAGCGCCCAGGGGCGGACCGTGTTTCTCTCCTCGCATACGTTGTCGGAGGTCGAGCGCGTCACCCACCGGCTCGCGATCCTCCGGCAGGGCCGGCTGGTCGTGGTCGACTCGGTGGAGAACCTCCGCCGCGTCGCGGTCCAGCGGCTCGAGATCGAGTTCGCCTCGCACGTCCCCGCCGAGGAGTTCCGATCGCTCCCTGCGGTCACCGCGGCCACGAGCGACGGACACACGGTCACGGTCAGCTTCGAGGGTTCGGCGGATGCGGTCGTCAAGGCCGCGGCCACGCACGAGGTACGCGCGATCCGCCCCCGCGAGGACGACCTGGAGGAGATCTTCCTGCGCTACTACCGGGATGGCGCGCCATGAGCCGGCCGGCGCTCGCGATCACGCTCCGTCTGAGGCTGCCCTCCACGCTCTCGGCCGCCGTCGGCCTGATCGCGGTGATGGCGGCGGTCGGCGCGCTGTTCCCCGCCGTCGGACATACGATCGGCAAGCTCAACATCCCCAAGGGCGTGTCCGGCCTGCTCGGCGGGGCGGACTACGGCACGATCACCGGCTGGTTCCGGAGCGAGATCGGCTCGATCTACGGACCGCTGGTGCTCGGAGGCCTCGCGATCACCGGCGCCGTCGCCTGCACCGCGGGCGAGGAGGAGAACCGGACCCTCGCGCTGGCACTCTCCTACCCGATCACCCGCTCGCGGCTCGTGCTCGCGAAGGCCGCCGCGGTCGCGGCCGTCGTGGTGATGATCGCGTTCGCGACCTGGGCGGGGCTGATCGTCGGCGTGGCCGTCGGCGGCGGTGGGATCACGCTCGCCCACATCACCGCGTTCGCCGTGCAGCTCGCGTTCTTCGGGCTCGCGACCGGAGCGGTGGCGATCGCGCTGGGGGCCGGCACCGGCCGACGATCGCTCGCCGCCGGAGCCGCCGCAGCCGTCGCGATCGCAGGCTGGCTGATCAACAGCTTCGCGCCGCTCGTCAGCGGCCTCGCATGGATGAAGTACCTCTCGCCGTTCTACTACTACGCCGGCCACGACCCGCTCACTCGCGGCGTGGACGTCCCCGGGATCGTCGTCCTTGGCGCCGTCACCCTGCTGCTCACGGCGCTCGCGATTGCGGGGATCACTCGGCGCGATCTGCGCGGCTAGCCCCCCCGCACCGCTGACCGAAGCAACGCACTAACGTCCGCCGTCGGGCCCAGGTGCGCGAGCTGGTCGGGGTTGATCACCGAGTTGATCGCCAGGATCTCGGCGCGGCCGATCTCGAGCGCCCAGACGCCGATCAGCCGGTCTTCCGAGTCCAGGAGCAGCGCTCCCGGGCTGCCGTTGATCTCGGTCGGTTGCAGCCGGGTCCCGGGGACACGCGCGCCGAGCCGCATCCAGTTC
>JAFAZB010000270.1 GCA_019240015.1 Solirubrobacterales bacterium | reverse complement strand
CGGAGGTCGTCGAAGCTGGTGTCGGCGAGCAGCGCGGCGCCGAGCTCCGGCTGCCGGCGGATCTCGACCCACTCCTCGTCGCTCAACGGTCCGCGCTTGTTGAGGATCTCGTGCGGGATCTGGTCGCGCCCCACGTCGCAGAGCAGCGACGCGAACCGGACCCGAGCGATCTGCGGCTCGCGCAGCCCCAGCTCGCGTGCCGTCAGCTCCGCCAGCAGGCCGGCGATGCGCCGCCCCCGAGGGCGGTAGTCGATCCGCCCGATCTCTCTGCGCTCAGCCCCGCACAGGTCGCAGACGAGCGTCATCCGGAGCTGCGAGCTCTCACGCACGAAACGTGCAGCACCACTGTGAGAAGCGGCATGATCGCAACTCATCCCTCGCCTGATCGGTCGCCGGCGGCGAATTCGTTATCAGCCGACGCCGATCGTGGACCAATGCCGAGTGGGCGATCGCCGGTTCGTCTGCCGCACGGCGGGATGCGCCGACTACTGGCGGGCCACCTCGTGGTCGCCGGTCACGCTCGCCAGCGCCTGGATGATCTCGTCGGCCAGCCGGGCGCCATCGATCGCTCGCTCGGGCGTCGCCTGGATCCTGACCACGAGGTCGTCGCCGTCGACTTCCTCGAGCAGCACCGTGGCCGCGGCCCGCGTCGCAGTGCCGATCTGGCCGTCGAGGATCGCCTGTACCTGGCTCGGGCGCACGCCCGAGCGCAGGCGCACTTTGACATCGACCGAGTCAGGTTCGCGGAGCGGGACGACGGCGGCGGCGAGCACCACGTTGTTGGGGATCATGATCCTGTCCTCACCGCGGGCGAGCGTGGTGTAGAGCAGCCCGAGCGAGCTGACCACGCCTTCGACCGAGCCGCCCACCGCCCCCGCCTGGAGCCGTACGCGCTCCCCGACCCGGAACGGCCGGGCGCTGAGCAGCACCATCCCGGCGATCAGGTTGCCCAGCGTTTGCTGCGCGGCAAGGCCGAACACGACGGCGGTGAACGCGCCGCCGACCGCCAGCGTCTTGGGATCGAGCCCCGCGATCCGGAGCGCTACCAGGAGCGTGATCGCCACCGTCGCGAGCCGGATCAGGAACCCGACCGTCCCGGCGGTGCCCGGGTCCATACGGCGGAAGAACGTCGGTGCCGCCGCCCGACCGACGTCACGGGCGATCGTCCACCCCAGGATCAGCAGCGCGAGCACGGTCGCCGCCCTGACGGGCGTGTCCCACGAGCTGTACTTCCCGACCCCCAGCAGCGGCTTGCGATAGGCGTAGACGACCAGTACCGCGGCGAGCAGCGGGATCAGCACGGCGGCCTCGCGTTGGGCCCGCCGGAGCGCGCGCTGGCTCACGTTGACGGCGAGCCCGACGCGCTCCCACGCCTCGCTGCGCGTCTCGAACATACGCTCCAGATGCAGGTCCTTACCGGATTTCAGGCGTTTTCGCATGCGCTCCTAGTGTTACCGCTCCGCTGTCGTTTCCCTACCTACCACCGCCTTGAACCCAGAGTTTCATCAGCTTTGACTGAAGATCCGCTCAAAACAGGCGCGTCTGGAGCGCCCCACGCGACGGATGGTGGCACTCTTGCGTCTCCGCAGCGGCCGGGGTGGTGGTGCCCGGGCCTGCCGTCATCCGGCCACGCCTAAACTCCGGCAAACCCCCGCGCACGCGTTGCTCGGGCGGCAGGTCGGGGCCTCGGACGAGCCCAGCCAGCCGACGGCGCTCCTCCGGCGTCGCGTATGCACCTTTGCGGTACAGCTGCTCATAGCGCGCAATCAGGTCCGGCCGGTGCTCACGCAGCCAGGCGAAGAACAGATCCCTGACCTCCCCGCGCAAGTGCAACGCGATGCCCGTCACGTATGCCGCGCCGGCCTCGGAGGCGTGCTCCAGGATCGGCGCCAACTGCTCCGGGGAGTCGTTGATCCCGGGCATCAGCGGCGCGACCATCACGCCGGTCCGGATCCCCGCCCGCGTCAGCTCGGCGACCGCCTCCAGCCGTGCCCTGGGGTTCGGCGTGTGCGGCTCCGTCGCGCGCCACGCCTGCTCGTCCAGCGTCGGGACCGAGAGGGCGGCCGAGAACCCGCTCTTCGCCGCCAGCGCTTTCAGCAACGGCAGGTCGCGCAACAGCAGCGGCGACTTGGTCAGAACCGAGCACGGATTCGCCGCCTCGAGCATCGCTTCCCAGATGCCAGGCATCAACTCGTAGCGCCCCTCGACCCACTGATAGGGATCGGTGTTCGTCCCAAGGGCGACGTGCTCGCCTTTCCAGGAAGCTCGCGCGAGCTCCGCCCGCAGCAGCTCCGGCGCGTTGACCTTGACCACGATCTCTCGCTCGAAGTCGCGGCCGGCGTCGAAGTCCAGGTACTTGTGGGTCGGGCGGGCAAAGCAATAGACGCACGCGTGCGTGCACCCGCGGTACGGGTTGATCGTCCAGCGGAATGGCATCTGTGAGGCTTCTGGGACCCGATTGAGAATCGACCTCGCTCGGACCTCGTAGAACCGCGTGGAGATCGCTTCGGGCGCGTCGAAATGCCGCACCACGGCCTCTTCCCTGTATCCGGGCAGGCGGGCGCGAGCCTCGGCTTCGGGGGTGAGGTTGCTCCAGCGCATCGAACAGATGTTCGCATACGGGCCGGACGCGTATCGAGGCGCTGTGGAGATCGGCCGCAAGCAGGAGGTGGTCAGGCCGACGAACACATCGGCACTTTGTGCGTCTGTGGCCGATCTAATTACACAGAACACTTCCTTGCCGAGCTCCTGCCCGTCGCGCCCCACCGCCCCCCTCCCCCTCGAGGATGACCCGCCGATCACCGCCAGGGCGGAGGTTCCGGGCCGCTCGCCGGTCTACGCTCCGGCTATGCGTCGCCGAGCCATGATCGCCCTGGGCTGGAGACTGCCGACCTGGGTGCTCGACGTCGGCCCGGTCGCGGTGATCTTCGTCGTGGGTGCGTCGGCGATCTCGCTGCGCCACGGCGGAGCCGCGCGGCTGGCGCTGGCGCTGATCATCAGCGCGTCGGTGCTACTCGTGCGCCATCGCGCTCCGCTCGTGGTGCTGGCGATCGTGCTGGCGCTGAACCTCGCCGTGGACTACGGACCGGTGGTGAGCCTCCCGGTGCTGCTGGCGCTGTTCACCGTCGCCGAGGACCGCGACCGACCGCGGATCCTGGCAGCCGCGGGCGTCGCAGCAGTGGTGTTCGAGGTCGCCCCCGCGATCCACGGGCACCCCTTTCAGGGGTGGTCGCAAGTCTTCTCGCGCTTGGTCGCGGTCGGTCTGGCGGTGGCGCTGGGGCTTTACCTGCGCGCGCGGGCCGACTACATCACCGGGCTTCAGGAGCGTGCCGCGCGGCTCGAGCGCGAGCAGGAGCTGCTGGCGGGACAGGCCGTGGCCGAGGAACGCGTCCGGATCGCCCGCGAGCTGCACGATGTGGTGGCCCACAACGTTTCGCTGATGGTGGTCCAGGCGCAAGCGCTGGCGGCGACCGGCGGCGGCGAGCAGCGCGCGCCGCTGGACCGGGTGGCGGCGCTCGGGCGCGATGCGCTGTCGGAGATGCACCGCATGCTCGGCGTGCTCCGGATCCAAAACGGCGCCGGCCCCGAGCGCGAGCCGCAGCCCGGCGTGCGTGACCTCGCCGCGCTGGTGGCGCGGACGCGAGAGGCTGGGCTCGACGCCACGCTCGTGATCGAGGGTGAGCCGCACGAGCTGCCCGCCGGCGTGGACCTGTCGGCGTACCGGATCGTCCAAGAGGCGCTTACCAACGTGATCCGCCACGCCGAGGCCGGCGGCGCCGAGGTGACGCTGTCCTACGGCCCGGCGGCGCTCGAGCTGAGCGTGACCGACGACGGCGCCGGGCCGCCCGGCTCGGGTGGCAACGAAGGCCACGGGCTGGTCGGCATGCGCGAGCGCGTGGCGCTGTTCGGCGGCGAGCTGGTGGCCGG
>JAFAZB010000238.1 GCA_019240015.1 Solirubrobacterales bacterium | reverse complement strand
GCCCCCGAGCGGGCTCGGCGCGCCGCCGCCGCGGCTACGGCCGCTTCCGCGCCGAAGGTCCACGCCACGCCGCCTGACCCGGGCGGGCGGCGGGCGCCCAGCACCTCGGCCAGCAGCTCGAGCGCCACGATCAATGGCAACAGCCCGGCGATCAGCAGGATCGACTGGTACGTCCGCGGCGCGGCTCCTTCCGTCGGCGCGAGCCAGCCCCTCGCGAGGATCAGCCCCGCCACGAGCACGATCACCACGAACCGTGGGCCGAGCGACCACTGATGCATCCGCAACTCGATCAGCACTCCAGCGACGCTCAGCGGCACCGCGCCCGCGGCGATCACATTGCCGCGGTGGGGATGCGGCCGCAGCGCGCTCACGCGGCAAGGCTACCTGCGGATCCGCCGCCGGTGGCGTGGCGACCGCCGCTCAGCCCCACTCGATCTGGCCGGCCGTCAACACGTGGCTACCAAGCGGCCGGTCAAGCACCGCCTGAGCGGCGGCGGCGGCCTCGATCAGCGCGGCGAGATCGACGCCCGTGGCGATCCCCATCTCGTGCAGCATCGAGACCAGGTCCTCGGTCGCGATGTTGCCCGTGGCGCCCGCTGGGACGGGACAGCCGCCCAGCTCCCCGAAGCTCGACTCGAAGCTCTCCACACCCACCTCGAGGGCAGCCAGCACATTGGCGAGCCCCTGGCCACGGGTGTTGTGAAAGTGGGCGGTCAGCTCGGCGCCGGGCAGCGTCTCCCGGGCTGCGCGGAAGAACTCACGAACCTGGACCGGATTGGCCATCCCGGTGGTATCGCCGAACGCGACCTCCTGCGCTCCGGCGGCGTGCAGGCGGGTCGCGATCGCGAGCACCCGTGCTGGCGGCACGCGCCCTTCATAGGGACAGCCGAACGCGGTCGAGATCACGCCCTCACAGCGCAGACCTTCCGCCGCCGCGGTCGCGAAGGTCCGCTCGAGCCCCGCGAGCGAGTCCTCGATCGAGCGACTCACGTTCATTTGGTTGTGGGTCTCCGACGCCGACAGGAAGCCGTTGATCTCCTGAATCCGAGCGCGATGCGCCAGGGCGCGCTCCAGGCCGCGCTCGTTGGGCACCAGCACGCTGACGGACACGTCAGCCGGCAGGCGCAGCGCTTCGAGCACCTGCTCGGCGTCGGCCAGCTGAGGGACCACGTCCGGGCGCACGAGGCTCGTTACCTCGATCCGCTTCAGTCCCGCCCGCCCGAGCAGCTCGATCAGCGCCAGCTTGTCAGCTGTGGCGATCACCTCCGGCTCGTTCTGGAAACCGTCCCGCGGTCCCACCTCTCGAAGCCGAACAGTTGGCGGGTTCTCGGTGATCGATGCGGGGGTGCCCACCCAGCGGCAATATAGAACCAGCGCCCATACACTCCGCGTCCGTGGCAGATCCGGTCTGCATCGTGGGCGGGACCGGCGCGCTGGGGTTCGGCCTCGCGCTGCGGCTGGCCTCGGCGGGGGTTCCGATCGTGATCGGCTCGCGAGACGCCGGGCGTGCGCAGGAGGCCGCGAGCCGCGCGGCGGGGTTGGTCTCGGGCTCGTCGATCAGCGGGCTCGCCAATGCGCAGGCGGTCACCAAGGCCGAGCTGGTGATCTTGAGCGTCCCGTTTCGCAGTCAGTCGGAGACCCTGACAAACCTGAAGGGCGCGCTGAGCGACGGGCAGCTGCTGGTCGACGCCACGGTCCCGCTGGCAGCCGCGGTCAGCGGCAAGGCCACTCGCACGCTAGGCGTCTGGCAGGGCTCGGCGGCGCAGCAGGCGCAGGAGCTGGCCCCGGACGGCGTGCGCGTGGTGTCGGCGTTTCATTCGGTCAGTGCGGCGCTGCTCGCCGACCTCGAGCATCAGCTCGAAGAAGATGTGCTGATCTGCGGCGACCGCCGCGAGGACAAGGCGAGAGTCGCCGAGCTGGTCGGTCGGATCGACGGGCTGCGTGCCGTCGACAGCGGTCCGCTCGAGATGGCTCGGATCCTCGAGCAGCTGACGCCGCTCCTGATCGCGATCAACGTCCGGCACAAGACCCGCGCCGGGATCAAGATCACGGGCCTGTGAACGGGCCCGTGGTTGTGCTGGCCGGCGGAACCGGCGGCGCGAAGCTTGCGCGAGGAATGCTCGATGTAGTCGGCGCACGTGACCTCGTGGTGGTCGCGAACACCGCCGACGACGTCGAGATCTACGGAGCCTACGTGTCGCCCGACCCCGACCTGGTCACGTTCTGGCTCGCCGACCGCATCGACGAGCGCGGATGGGGACTGTCGGGCGACACCTTCAACGTGATGGACGGCCTGCGCGAAATGGGGGTGGACGTGTGGTTCAACCTCGGTGACCGCGACCTCGCGTACGGGCTCGAGCGGGCACGGGCGCTGGCCGGGGGAACGCGGCTGACCGACGCCCAGGCGGCGATCGCGACCGCGCTCGGGGTCCAAGCGAAGGTACTGCCGATGAGCGACAAGCCCGTTCGCACCCGGGTGCTGGCCGGCGGTCGCTGGTGGCCATTTCAGGAGTTCATGATCAAGACGCGCGGCCAGGGGCCGGTTGAGGATGTGGACTTCCGTGGGGCGCAGGCCGCCGAGCCGACGGCGGATGTGGTCGACGCGATCGTGACCGCTGATGCGATCGTGATCGGCCCCTCCAACCCGGTGATCTCGATCGGCCCGATCCTGGCGCTCGACGGCGTGCGCGAAGCGCTCCAGGCAAGCCGTGCCCCGGTGATCGCGGTCAGCCCGCTGGTGCAGGGGTCGGTCGTCAAGGGTCCGACCGACGTGTTCATGGCGTACGCGGGACAACCGCTGTCGAGCGAGGGAATCGCCGCGTCCTACGGCGAGCTGATCGCCGGCCTCGTCGCCGATGAGCGAACCGACCTCGTGCCCGTGCTCCAGACCGACGTGCTGATGGACTCTTCCGACGCGCGCAAGCGAATCGCCGAGCAGGCGCTGAGATTTGCGTTCGCGCTGAGCTGAGCCGTATGCGCACGATCGCGATCCTCCCGGTGAAGGGCCTCGCGGAGGCCAAGCAACGACTTGCCCGGGAGCTGGCTCCCGCGCTACGGCAGGCGCTTGCCGAGGCGATGCTCGCCGACGTGTTGATGGCGCTCGGCCACTGTGCCGAGCTCGACGCCGTGCTCGTGGTGAGCGGTGCCGGCGCTGCGCACCGGATCGCCCGCGACCACGACGCGCTCGTGATCCACGATCGCGACCGGGGGCACAACGCCGCCGCGAGGCGAGGCATCGGGGCTGCGCTCGAGTGGTCAGCCGAGCGCGCACTGCTCGTGCCGGGCGATTGCCCGCTGCTCGATCCGGCCGAGCTCGATCGGCTGCTGGGGGATCCAGTCGCGCCGCCCACGGTGCTGGTCGTGCCCGACCGGCACGGG
>JAFAZB010000166.1 GCA_019240015.1 Solirubrobacterales bacterium | reverse complement strand
TACAACCCGCGGTTCGTGGTCGCGTTCGGGCGCCAGCTGCTCGGCCATCGCCGTGCCCGCCGGCGCGCGTGAACCGGTAGCGACGCGTCGATCGGCGACCCGCGGGCAAACCGGCGCACCCGGCCGATAAGCCAAGGGCAGTGCGGGGCACCGGGCGGCCGCCGGGCGAACGCGAGCGGGCAGCGACGAAAATGGACGAGACCATGACCCGGTCGCCCACGGCTTCGATCGTGATCCCCACCCGCCACCGGGCGGGCTACCTCGACGTGGCGCTCGCGTCGATCGTGCCACAGGCCAGGAAAGCCGGAGCCGAGGTCCTGGTGGTCGCCGACGGCCCCGATCCGGAGAGCGCCGGCGTGGCCCGACGACACGGAGCACGAGTCGCATCCCTGCCACGGGCAAGCGGCGCCAACGCGGCCCGAAATCTGGGCGTGCGCGAGGCCCGCGGCGATCCGATCGTGTTTGTCGACGACGATGTGGACGCCCCTCCGGGATGGCTCGACGCGCTGCTCGCGGGGGTCACCGCCCACCCCGACCACGAGGTCTTCGGAGGCCCCATCCATGCCCGGCTGGAGGGCGGCGGCCCGAGGGCGTGCGGTCGCGAGCCGCCCCCGATCACGACGCTCGACTACGGCCACCAAGACCGCGACGTGGCGCTCGTCTGGAGCGCCAACATGGCGGTCCGCCGGCGCGCGCTGGAACGAGTCGGTGCGTTCGACGAGACGCTCCGGGTGCGGGGCGACGAAGAGGATTGGGAGCGTCGCTACACCGCCACCGGCGGACGCATCCGCTACCTCGCCTCGGCGGGGCTCGAGCACCGGCGCACCCCGCCGGATTCAGCGCTGCGCACGCTCTCCAGGGCCGCCTACGGGTACGGTCGCAACGCGCGGCGATACGACGTCCGCAAGGGGGTGGCGCCCGCGATCGCGTCCGAACTGCGGACCGTGCTCGGATGCGCTTGGCACGTTCTCAGGCGCCGCTGCGCGACCGGCGTGGTGCTCGGCGCGGAGGCCGCCGGACGCCTCCGCGAGGCGCTGGCCGAGCGCGCCCGGTGAGCGATTCAGCCCCCCGCGACGACTTCCTGTCCGGCACCAGCGGCCAGGTGTTCGGGGTCAGGACCACCGCCAAAGCGATTGCCGCAGACGCGCTGGCCTCGGGGCTCGAGCTCGCTCGCCTGCAAGCCTGGCGGCTAAGCCGGGCAGCCCGGCACTCGCCTCGCCGGCGGGTGCTCGCGCTCGCTGCTGAGCGGACCGAGGTGCCCAACCTGCTCACGGCTGCACGCGAGGAGTTGCTGCGCTCCCACCACCGGGTCACGTTCGCCAGCACGCCCGCCGACGGACGCGGGAAGTTCGAGAACCTCAACTTGCTGCTCGAAGACCATCCCGCCGCCGGGCACGACTGGCTGCTCGTGCTCGACGACGACGTCGCGCTGCCGGCCGGATTCCTCGACGGATTCGTATTCCTGGCTGAGCGCTTCGCCCTGACCTTGGCCCAGCCGGCTCACCGTCGCCGCTCGCACGCCGCATTCGAGGTCACGAGACGAAGGGCAGGGAGCGTCGCGCGGGAGACGGCGTTCGTCGAGATCGGCCCGGTGGTGGCGTTTGGAGCGGCGACGTTCGACGCGCTGCTGCCGTTCCCCCCGCTGCGCTTTGGCTGGGGGTTGGACGCCCACTGGTCGGCCATCGCCCGCGAGCACGACTGGCGGTTGGGGGTCATCGACGCCACGCCGATCCGGCACGGGCTGCGCCGGATTGCCGCCTCCTACGATCGCGACGAGGCGATCGCCGAGGCTCGCCGGTTCCTGTCGGGCCGTCCGTACCTCACCGCCGAGCAGGCGCAGCGCACGCTGGCACTGCACAGGTCGTGGCGATGAAGGTCGCGGTCGTCGCCGAGTACTACCCCCGGGCAGGCGATCAGAGCAGCGGCATCTGGGCCCACCGTCAGGCGCTCGCTGCCCGCGAGGCCGGGGCAGAGGTGCGAGTGCTGGTGCTGCACCGACCGCTGCCGCCGCTGGC
>JAFAZB010000101.1 GCA_019240015.1 Solirubrobacterales bacterium | reverse complement strand
GGAGGCTAACCTTCCTGCGCCCATGTCGAGCACCGCCGAGCACCTGGCCGACCCCGAGCTGCTCGCCACCGAGTGGGATCTCGACCCGCTCGTGGACGGCGACGGGGACGAGGGCGTGCGGCGGCTGCTGGCGGACGCGCTGACGCGCGCCGAGGCGTTCGCCGGCCGCTATGCGGCCGCGGTGGCCGAGCTCGACTCAGAGCAGCTGGCAGACGCGATGCGCGAGCTCGGCGAGATCAACGAGCTGGTCGGCCGCGCCGGCTCGTTTGCGTCCTTGCGGTTCGCCACCGACACCGCCGATCCCGCGCGCGGGGCATTGCTCCAGCACGTCCAGGAAGGCGCCACCGAGATCGAGACCAAGTTGCTGTTCTTCGAGCTCGAGTGGGCGGCGCTCGAGGACGAGCAGGCCGAGCGGCTGCTGAGCGGGCCGGGGCTCGAATTCTGCGCCCACTACCTGCGCAGCACCCGCCGCTACCGCCCGCACCTGCTCTCCGAGCATGAGGAGAAGATCCTCGCCGAGAAGTCGATCTCGAGCCAGAGCGCTTGGAGCCGGCTGTTCGGGCAGCTGGTCGCGGCGACGCGGGTGACGCTCGACGGGGAAGCGCTGACGCTGGACGTGGCGCTGAGCCGGCTCTTGTCGCACGAGCGCGATGTCCGCCGCGGCGCCGCGGAGGCCGTCTCGGCGGCGCTCGAGCCGGAGTTGCGCACGCGGGCTTTCATCTTCAACACGCTGATCCACGACAAGGCGGTCGAGGACCGGCTCCGCGCCTATCCCCACTGGCTGGCGGCGCGCAACCTCGCCAACGAAACCTCGGATCAGTCGGTGATGGCGCTGATCGATGCGGTCCGCGCCCGGTTCGACATCCCCCAGCGCTGGTACCGGCTGAAGGCCCGGCTGCTCGAGCTCGACCGGCTCGCGGACTATGACCGCGGCGCGCCGGTCCTGCCCGAGGAGGTCAGCTTCTCGTTCGCCCAGGCCCGGGAGCTGGTGCTCGACAGCTACGCGTCGTTCTCGCCGGAGGCGGGAGTGCTCGCGCGCCAGTTCTTCGACCGCAGCTGGATCGACGCGCCGGTCCGTCCGAACAAGCGAGGCGGCGCGTTCTGCTCATACACCGTGCCGAGCGTCCACCCCTACGTGATGCTCAACTTCACCGCGCGGCGTCGCGACGTGCTGACGATGGCCCACGAGCTGGGCCACGGGCTGCACGCGGCGCTGGCGCAGCCGCAGGGCGTCTTTCACCAGTCCACGCCGCTGACCCTGGCCGAGACCGCGTCGGTGTTCGGCGAGGCGCTGGTGTTCGGGAGGATGCTCGACGCGGCCGCCGACGCCGAGGCCCGGCTCAGCCTGCTCGCCGAGCGCATCGACGGCGCCGTGGCGACCGTGTTCCGGCAGATGGCGATGAACCGCTTCGAGCACCTGATGCACACCCAGCGGCGGAGCCGGGGAGAGCTCTCGGTGGAGCAGATCGGCGAGCTGTGGGCCGAGAGCCAGACCGAGCTGTTCGGCGACTCGGTCGAGATCACCGAGGGCTACCGCATGTGGTGGTCCTACATCCCGCACTTCATCAACACTCCCGGCTACGTGTACGCCTACGCCTACGGGCAGCTGCTGGCGCTGTCCGCCTACACCCGGTACCTGGAGGAGGGCGAGGCGTTCGTCCCGCGCTACCTCGAGCTGCTGGCCGCCGGCGGCTCGCGCAGCCCCGAGCAGCTCGGGTCGATCGTCGGCATCGACCTGACCGACCCGGGGTTCTGGGACGCCGGGCTGAAGCTGATCGAGGCGCAGCTGACCGCGGCCGAGCAGGCCGCGGCCGCTACCGGGCGCTGACGCTCGCGCCCCGCCTCAGAGCTTGGCTTTGCGCGTGCGGGAGCGCTGCTCGTGACGCTCGACCACGTTGACGATCAGCTTCATCACCTGGTCGATGCCGGTGGCCTTGGCCTCGCCCTTCTCGAACGCCTCGCGCCAGTCCCCGATCCGCCCCTTGCGAGCGAGCTCGTTGAAGTGCGAGCGCGGCAGCGAAAGGCGCACCTTGGCGTCGCTGGCGATGTCCTTGCTGACCTTCGGCCCGGGCAGCTCGACGCGGTAGAGCTGTACGTCCCCGCGGCCCCGCAGCTCGAGCCCGGCAACCAGCTTCAGCGGCGCGAGCGCCGGCACCTCGTCCAGGAACCGCCTGACGGCGAGCTCGATCAATGACTTGGTGTCGGTGGGAGCGGCCAGGGGAACGAGTCTATTGACAGCGGCATTGCGCGGCGGGAGGATCCCGCTGAGGAACCACGACTGGAGGGCACCATGGCCAGAGTGATGACCGATTGCCGCCGCTTCCCGAGCGAGTCCAACTGCTCGCTGGTGATAATCGGCGAGGAGGACGAGGTCGTGCGGGCCGCGACCGAGCACGCGATCTCAGTCCACGGGCACCCGGACACCCCGGAGCTCCGCGAGGAGGTCCACAGCTTCATCGAGCCGGCGGAGGCGTACAACCCAGGCCCGCGCGCCCAGGAGCCGATGCCGGGCTAGTCGGGAGCCCGGGGCAAAAACAGGGGCGCGCTTCTGCGCGCCCCCCTCTTAAAAATCAACACCTACAGCTTGTGCCGCTGCAAGAGCTTGCGGCCGATCACCATACGCTGGATCTCGGACGTCCCCTCGCCGATCAGCAGCAGCGGGGCGTCGCGATACAGGCGCTCGATCTCGTATTCCTTCGAGTAGCCGTAGCCGCCGTGGATCCGGAAGCTCTCCTCGACGCAGAAGCGGCCCGCCTCTGAGGCGAACAGCTTCGCCATCCCGGCCTCGAGGTCGGAGCGCTCGCCGGCGTCCTTGAGCTCGGCGGCGCGGAGCGTCATCAGGCGCGCGGCGTCGACCTGGGTGGCCATGTCGGCGAGCTTGAACTGGATCGCCTGGTGCTGGGCGATCTGCTTGCCGAACGCCTTTCGCTCCTGGGAGTACTTGAGCGCCAGCTCCAGCGCCCGCTGCGCGATCCCGACGCCGCGCGCGGCGACGTTGACCCGCCCCACCTCGAGCGCATCCATCATCTGCACGAAGCCCTGGCCGAGTCCATGCTGCTCGCCGCCGAGGATGCTCTCGGCGGGGCGCCGGTAGCCGTCGAACACGAGCTCGGTGGACTCCACGCCCTTGTAGCCGAGCTTCTTGATCTTCGGCGGGACCGTCAGCCCGTCGTTCTCCGCGGCGCCTGGCTCCTTGTCGCAGATGAAGCAGGTCATGCCCTTGTACTTGGGATCGGCGCTGGGGTCGGTCTTTGTCAGCACGAACACGACCCCGGACAGCAGCCCGTTGGTGACCCACATCTTCTGGCCGTTGATCTCGTAGTCGCCATCGTCGAGCCGGCGCGCGGTCGTCTTGATCGCCTGGACATCGGACCCGCATTCGGGCTCGGACAGGCTGAACGCGGCCCGGAGCTGACCGCTGGCCATCTTCGGCAGGTAGTGGTCCTTCTGCTCCTCGGTGCCGAACTTCATCAGCAGGTAGGAGCCGATGAAGTGGGTGTTGACGATCCCGGAGATGCTGATCCAGCCGCGCGAGAGCTCCTCGACGATCATCGCGTAGGTCGTCAGGTCGAGGCCCATGCCGCCGTACTCCTCGGGGATCGTGACCCCGAACAGCCCCAGCTCCTTCATCTGCTCCACGATCGGCTCGGGGAAGCTGTCCTCGTGGTCGTAGTGCTCGGCGCTCGGAATGATCTGCTCGTCGGCGAACTGCCGAACCATCTCGCAGATCGCTTTTTGCTCGTCGGTGGCCACGGCCATGGCCTCCCGAGGATACGGGAGGGGGGCGAATCTTGGGCGCGATGGAGATCTCTCAGGTATAGGCCGAGAAATCTCCATCGACGCCAGGGTCGCCGCGCTCGCGTCCCGCCAGCACGGCAACGTGACCCGCGCACAGCTGCTGCGCCTCGGGCTGACCGACGAGGCGATCGGCCATCGCACCCGCACCGGCCGCCTGCACCGAATCCATCCTGGCGTCTACGCCGTCGGCCGCCCGCCGAAGACCGCGCTCGAGCTCGCCTCGGCCGCGCTGCTGGCCTGCGGCCCCGCCGCGGCACTGAGCCATTCCTCGGCGATGGCGCTGTGGGGGTTCTGGAAGCAGTGGCCCCGGCCGCTGGAGGTGACGATCGTCACCGGCGATCGTCGACCGAAGGGCATCCGGGTCCACCATTCCGGGGGGCTGAGCCGTCGGGACCTCCGCAAGCGCCATGGCCTG
>JAFAZB010000049.1 GCA_019240015.1 Solirubrobacterales bacterium | reverse complement strand
GGGGAACGATCGTAGTCGACCACGTGATCGTCACGTCCGGCCATACGGCGAACCAAGACGCCGATGGCGCCGAGCGACAGCTCAACCCGTATCCCGTCGGGGCGTATGTCGACACGATTCCGGCCGGAGCGAAGGTCGCTGTGTCCGGGATGGGATTGGTCGCCGTCGACATCGTGACGGCTCTGACCCTCGGCCGGGGCGGCAAGTTCGTTGACAATGGTGGGGGGCTGAGCTACCGGCCGAGCGGCAGGGAGCCGCTCCTGCAGCTGTTCAGTCGGAGCGGGTTGCCGTTCACTGCCAAGTCGGTCACGGGAAATGACCGCACTGACGTCTACAAACCGCTGATCTGCACCAACGAGGCTCTCGCCACGCTCGGTCGCAGATCGAACGGCCGTACACGGCTGGTTGACGTGCGGCGCGAGCTGCTCCCGCTGATGTTCGCCGAGATGTACGCGCGCTATTACGCGCAGGCCGCCTTCCACGAGTCGGGGGCCCGCGCCGATGGCGCCGCGGTCCGCGAGCAGCTACGCGCTGCCTGGACGGATGGCCGGTTCGATCACGAACTGGCGCTGCTCGCGGCGCGCTTCGGCGGCTTCGACGCCGAGACACTGTTCTTCGGCCACGAACCTAAGTATCGCTGCACCGACGACTACGAGCGTTTCGTCTATCAATCGCTGGTCGACGACCTACGCGAGGCCGAGGTTCCGGACGGAGCGAGCCCAGTGAAGTCGGCCGCCGCAGTCTTCCGCCTCTTCCGAGACAAGATGCGGTCGGTGGTCGAGCAAGGTGGATTGTCGCTCGACTCCTATCTCGACTTCAATGCGGATATCTGCAGTCGGATCCATCGTCTCGTTGCCGGTCCGCCGGCGCTGCGGACCCGGCAGATGCTCGCGCTGATGGACGCCGGGGTGGTGCGCATGCCGTACGGCCCGGCTCCGGCTCGAGGCCGGTCAGTGACCGGCCTGGTCCCGACCGCGACTGGAACCCGCATCTCCTCAACCGCATTTGAACAGTCGCATCTGGAGAATGTCGACATTGTGATTCGCGGGCATCTCGCGGAGCCGCGAATCGCTGGCTCGGCTTCACGGCTGCTCACGCAGCTCTACAACCGCGGCCGAGTGAGCCAGTTCCGCTACGGCGACGTCGCGGTCGGAAGCGTCGACCTGACCGCCGACTCTCACCCCATCGACGTCGAGGGCCGGCCCCAGCTCCGCATCTCGATGTTCGGAGTGCTGACCGAGGGCATCCGTCACTTCACGGCATATATTCCTTCACCTCGCAGCCGGATACGGGCCTTCGAGGAGCTCGGCGCCTGCGTGACCGAGATCCTGTCCGATGCTATCGAGAGCGAGCAGCACGCGGCTTAGCCGCCTAACTAATTCACCGCTGCGCCCGCCTCGATCGCGATTCGGTGCGCACTCGCCTGATCGCGTGGTCCCGCGCGCGCCGTGGCGTTGCCGGTTCGGTCCGCGATCAGCCCGCTGCAGCCGCCGCCAGCGCCTGGTCGAGATCCTCGATCAGGTCGTCCGGGTGCTCGAGCCCAATTGACAGGCGCACCATGTCGGGCGAGATGCCGGCCAGCTTCAAGTCGTCGGGCGTGAGCTGCCGGTGGGTCGTCGACGCGGGATGGGTGATGAGCGATTTCGCGTCTCCCATGTTAAGAAGGCGCTTAAACAACCTTACCCTGTTGAATACCGCGATCCCCGCTTCCCGCCCGCCGCGAACGGTGAAGGTCATGATGGACGGGACCCGGTTCCCGAGGTACCGACAAGCGAGCTCGTGGTAAGGATTGTCGGGAAGGCCGAGAAAGCTCACCGACGTCACATGGCGATGCGACGACAGAAACGCCGCCACAGCGCGCGCGTTCGCCTCGTGGCGCGGCAGACGCACAGCCAGTGTCTCGAGCCCCAGTAGCAGAAGGAAAGCGTTGAATGGTGAAAGGGCGGCGCCGGTGTTGCGCAGGCCGACCGTCCGGCAGCGGGTAATGTAGGGCGCGTGGGAGAACTCGCCCGTGTACTGCACGGCGTGAAACGCGGGCTCGGGCTCGATCAGACAGCCGAAGCGCTCCGGGTAGTCGACCCACGGGAACGCGCCGCCGTCGATGATGATGCCCCCGAGCGTTGTGCCGTGGCCGCCCACGAACTTGGTCAACGAGTGGATCACTACGTCGGCACCGTGACGAAACGGCTTGAGCAAAAGCGGAGTCGCGACCGTGTTGTCCGCGATGACCGG
>JAFAZB010000199.1 GCA_019240015.1 Solirubrobacterales bacterium | reverse complement strand
CATCACGATCGCCCCCACGATCGGAGTCGCCAGCGGCTTGGAGCTGCTCGGCAACGGACGGTTCCTCGCTGCCGCGGAGCCCGTGCGCCGGGGTGGGGGAGCGGCGGGGGTGCTCAAGCCGAGCCCGTGAGGGTGGCTGGCGCCAGGCCCATCGCTCCAGCAAGCTCCGCTCGCAATTTCCGCCAAGCCGTCCACTGTTTCTGATACGGTGCCGCAGCGCCGAACCCCCGGACAGCCGCCCTGGGGGACGGGGAACCCAATTCGTTGGGGCGAGTCCCGTGGTGATCCACGGGAAGCGCTTACATAGCAAGCGCGAGCCCGTCAGCTAACCCCGTAGGCAAACAGGCGCCATTAGTAACGCCGCACCTGCGGGGAGCCCCCTCCGTGTTCGCTTTCGGCAGCCCTTCAACCAAAACAGTTTCCAAGCGCGGGAGGCGCGCACCGACGGCCCCAGGCGGATTCGATCGCGAACGCGCAGTGCAGCGCGTCCGCCGACTGATCGTGCTGATTGCGCTCGGCACGCTCGTTCCGGTCGGAACCGCCTGGGGTTACTCCGGTGGCGCGGGCCTGGTGACTGCGAAGCCCACCCATGGCATCGTCACCGGCCGCTCCTCCGAATCGGTCTTTGGCCGCACGCTGCGCAAAGGCCAGTCGGGAGCCGACGTCAAGACGCTCCAGACCTGGCTGGCCGACGTTGGCTATATCGTGCCTCAGACGGGCTTCTTCGGCGCCGCCACCCAGCAGGAGGTGCGGCGCTTCCAGCGGGCCTACAGCCTGACGCCGGCCAGCGGCGCGGTCGGCAATCGAACCGCGGGGGCGCTGCTGTCGGCGGTCAAGAGGATCGCCACCGGCACCGGCGTGTTCGCGGAGACAGGCGGCGGCTCGCTGTCGGCGGCCTCCTCCACGCTGGTGTTTCCCTTGCGACCGCTGTCGAGGGTGCTCCCGCCCAGTGCTTGGACGCTCGACCAGGGGGTCGACATCGGCACCGTCAACAACGACTGCGGCGCCCAGGTGACCGAAGTCGCGATGACCGCGGGCACGATCGTCCAGGAGGGCATCGACGGCTTCGGGCCCTACGCGCCCGTGCTCCAGGTCGCGAGCGGTCGCTACAGGGGTCGCTACATCTACTACGGCCATGCCGCGCCCGCGCTGGTGCCGGTAGGCGCCCACGTGACCCCCGGCGAGCCGATCGCCGAGGTGGGCTGCGGCGACGTCGGGATCTCCTCGGGTCCCCACGTCGAGATCGGAATCAGCGACGTGGGCGGGCCTCCGTGTTGCCCGGGCTGGCAGGAGACCTCGCCCGAGATGTACGACATCGTGCTCGGGCTGTACCACAAGGCCGGCGGCTAGCCACGTCGGATCCGCTCCGGGCCCCGGCTAGTCTGGTCGGGGATGCTCACCCGCGAGCGAGCGATCGAAGCCCTGGAGACAGAGCGGTTCGACGTTGCGGTGATCGGCGGTGGGATCACCGGGGCGGGTGTGGCGCTCGATGCCGCGTCCCGCGGCTACAGCGTGGCGCTCGTCGAGAAGGCGGACTTCGCCTCGGGCACCAGTGGGCGCTCCTCGAAACTGGTCCACGGAGGTCTGCGCTACCTCCGGCGGCTCGACCTGGGGCTGGTCAGGGAAGCGCTGCTCGAACGCCGGCTGATGGTCGAGCTCGCGCCGCATCTGGTCCGGCCGCTGCCGATGGTGGTGCCGGCGTTCGACGGAACCAGGCCGGGCCGGATGGTGGGGCTCGGGCTCAACCTGTACGACGTGATGGCCACCGCGCCGCTGCGGGGAAGGCACGATGATCGCAATGGCGCCCGGACTCCCGCGCGGCACCGGCTGATCGCCGGCCGGGAGGTGGCGCAACTGCTGCCGGCGCTGGCGCCCCGTTCGCCGACCGGTGGGTACCTGTTCTACGACTGCCAGACCGACGACGCGCGACTGGTGCTGACCGTGCTCGGCGAAGCCGAGCGGTTCGGGGCAGTCTGCGCAAATCGTCTCGAGGTGACCGAGCTGGTGAGCGAGCACGGCCGCGTGTCGGGGTTGGTGGTGCACGATTCGGACGCGGGGCGCAATTTCGCGTTGCGCGCTGGCCACGTCGTCAACGCGACGGGCGTGTGGGCGGACCGGATCCCAGGCGCGCGACTCGGCGCGCGGCAGGGGGTGGCGGTGATCGCTCCCAGCCGCGGCAGCCACGTGACGATCGCCCCCGCCGATCTGCCGCTGCGGGCGGGCGCGGTGATCCCAGCCGGCGGAGGCCGCTCGATCTTCGCGCTTCCCTGGCTCGGGCGCAGCCTGGTCGGGACCACCGACAGCAGCTACGACGGCGCGATCGATCATGTGCCGGCGCCGGCGCAGGACATCGAGTATCTGCTCAGCGCCGTCAATCTTTTCTTCGGCTCGGCGCTCGGGCCCGAGCGGGTGACGGGCGCATTCGCGGGCGTGCGCCCGCTGATCTCCTCGGCTCCCGGTGGGGAGCGCAAATCGGTTGACATCTCGCGACGAGCGGCGTGCTTCGAAGCCGCCAATGGGCTGATCACGATCACCGGCGGCAAGCTCACCACCTGGCGGCGGATGGCCAAGGTGGCTGTCGACAGGCTGGTCGAACGCGATCGCGCTCATGCGCGGTGCCGGACCGCGACGATCCCGCTTGGCTGCCCGACGACGGGTGCCGAGCTGCCGGAGGTCCCGGGCGTGGCGCCGGAGGCCTACCAACCGCTGGCCGCACGCTACGGTCAGGCGGCGGTCGAGGTGCTCAAGCTCGCCGGGGAGCATCCCACGCTCGCGGAGCCGATCGTGACCGGGCTGCCCGACCTGCTCGCCGAGGCGAGCTTCGCCGCCCGTCACGAGCAGGCCCGCACGGTCGGCGATGTGCTGTTGCGACGCACGCGGCTGGGCCTGCTGGCCGGGCGCGAGCTGTGCCGACCAGGCGCCGGTGGACCGCGGCGCGTGGCCGAGGCGGTTGGGGCGCAGGCCGGGTGGGACGAGCGGCGGGTGATCGCCGAAGTGGAGCGCTTTCGCCTGGAAGCAGGTGCCGAGGGGATCTCGGTGGCGGGATGATCGCGCCGGGACGGGTGCTTCGTACGGTCGCCGGTACGCTCGAGCTGGGCGGCGAGCCGTGGCTGATGGGAGTGCTCAACGCGACGCCGGATTCGTTCTCCGACGGCGGCGAGCACCAAACGCTGGCGGCGCGGATGCAGCGGGCCCGCTCGCTGCTCGAGGGCGGAGCGCGGATCATCGACATCGGCGGCGAGTCGGGAGTTACCAACCGGCCGGCGGTCACGCCCGCGGAGGAGGTGCGCCGAGTGGTCCCGTTGATCGAGCAGGTCGCGGGCGAGCTCGGCGCGCTGGTGTCGGTCGACACCTACAAGCCGGAGGTGGCGCGCGCGGCGATCGCCGCCGGGGCCTCGATCCTCAACGACGTGAGCGGTCTCCGCGACCCCCGTCTGGCTGACGTGTGCGCCGAGACCGGTGCCGGGCTGGTGCTCATGCACACACGCGCAGCCCCCAAGCAGAAGCTGCTCGATTCCTCCCTCGACGGGCGCGTGGTCGCCGACGTGGAGGCGTTCCTGCGCGAGCGGATTGAGCTCGCCTGCGCGCGCGGAGTCGAGTTCGAGCAACTGCTGCTCGATCCCGGCCCGGATTTCGGCAAGACACCGGCGCAAACCGTCCAGGCGCTCCGAGCGTTGCCGAGCCTGCACGAGCTGGGGCGCCCGCTGCTGCTGGCCGTGTCTCGCAAGGACTTCGTCGGGGCGATCACGGGCCGGGCTCCTCGCGAGCGGCTCGCCGGCACGCTCGCGGCCGTGGCCCACGGGGTGCGGTGCGGCGCCCACCTGCTCCGGGTCCACGACGTCGCGGAGACGGCCGACTTTCTCGCGGTTCAGGCGGCGCTCGGCGGCGCGCGGGAGCTCGATCCCGCGCTCCGGCTCGCCGACGAGCTTCGCCGCGAGCAGGGTTAGGGTGCCGGGGCCCCTGCCGGAGCCGTTCCCCGGGCTTTCCCCAGCACCGCGGGCGATCAGATATCAGAATGCGCGCGTCCGTGGCGGCCGAGCGCCGCTAAGGTCCGACGGCCGCCTCGACCTGGGCCGGGCTGGAGCGCTCGCCGCGCACCGAGCCGCGGGTCTCCCGCAGCGACGCGCCCGAGCGCTGGGCGCGATGGGCGGTGATCTCTGCCATCACGGCGATCGAGGTCTCCTCGACCGTGGCGGCGCCGATGTCGAGGCCGCAGGGGGCGTACATACGGTCCAGGTCGGCGTCCGAGGCTCCCGCCTCGCGGAGCCGCCGCTCGCGATCGACGGTCGTCTTGCGAGAGCCCAGCGCACCGATGTAGCCCGCTTCGGTCTCGAACGCGGCGATCAGTGCCGGCACGTCGAGCTTGGCGTCGTGGGTAAACACCAGCACCGCGTCGCGCGGCCCCGGGGCGAGGTCCTGGATCACGTCCTGGGGCCAGGCCTCGATCGTGTTGGCGACGGAGGAGAACCGCGCCGAGTCGAGGAACGCGCGGCGGGGATCGGCGATCGTGACCTCGTAGCCGAGCAGGTCGGCGATCGCGGCCAGCGCCGCCGAGAAGTCGATCGCGCCGAAGATCAGCATTCGCGGGGCGTTCGCATAGACGCTGAAGTAGACCCGCAAGCCGGTCCCCATCGTGGCGCCGTCCTCGCCGAAGTAGCGCACGGTCGAGCGGCCGTGGGCGATCAGGCCCCTGGCCTCCCGCTCGACGTTGCGGTCGAGCAGCTCGGGCCCGCCGAGCGTGCCGCTGCGGACGGAGGCATCGACGTAGACCTTGTTGCCGGCGCCGGGGCCGTCGAGCAGCGTCGCCACCGTGCAGGGGCGCTCCTGCACCAACGCCTCGAGCCCTGCGATCGCTGCGTCCCGCGACGGCTCGGTCAGCTCGTGGACAAAGATGTGAACGGTCCCGCCGCACATCAGCCCGACCGTGCCGGCGAGCTCGTCCGAGATCCCGTACGTCTGGACGTGCGGCCTGCCGTCGCCGGCCAGCAGCGAGATCGCCTCTTGCGCGACGGCTCCCTCCACGCAGCCACCGGTGACGCTGCCATCGATCTGGCCGTCCGCGTCGACGTACATGCTGGCGCCGACGTCGAGCGGCGCGGATCCCTCGATGCCGACGAGCAGCCCGGCGGCGACGCGGCGATCCTGCCGGAGCCACTCGAGCACGGTGGCAGCGGTTTGCTGTGCTGGCCTCAGTCTCATCTCCCTCGACCTCTACGCAAGTGTACGCGCGGGCACCGGCGTGCCACCGGTGTCCGCCAGAGCCGCTAGATTCGAGGCGAAATCGCCGGTCGCTGGCTCAACGCGACCGGAGCCCACCGATCAGCCCACAGGAGGAACCCGCATGTCCGTGCTGCACCGCACCGCGCTGGAGGAGAGTCCGCTCGCCGACCTGCACGCGATCGCTTCGGAGCTCTCGATCGACGGCTATCGCAGGCTGCGTAAGGGAGAGCTGGTCGACGCGATCCTCGCCAGGCAGGGAGCCGACGAGCAGCCAACCACGCCGCAGGATGCGCCACCGGTGGACGAGGGCGCGGTCCCCGTCGCCGAGCCGGAAGCCGAGTCCGAGGGCTCCGAGGCCTCCGAGGAGGGCGAAGACGAGCGCGGCGGGGCTCGCCGCCGGCGCGGGCGCCGCGGCGGCCGTGGCCGCTCCGGGGGGCGGCAAGCCCCCCGCGGCGAGGAGGACCACGAGGAGGGAGACGCGGACGAGGGCACCGTCCAGGCCGAGGACGAGGTGGAAGGGGTGGTCGAGCTGTTGCCCAACGGCTCAGGCTTCATCCGCGTCGACCCACCCGAGCCCTCGGACGAGGACGTCTACATCTCCTCGACCCAGGTCAAGCGCTGCGAGCTCGTTTCGGGCGATCGGATCTCTGGGCCGCGCCGCGCCCCGCGGCGCTCCGAGCGCTTCTCCTCGCTGGTGCGGATCGACACGGTCAACGGCCGTCCCGCCGCCGAGATCGCCGACGGCGTCAGGTTCGACGACCTCCCTGCCGCGTTCCCCGACGAGCGCTTCCGGCTTGGCTCCGAGGACCCCACGGTCAAGGCGATCGAGTGGCTGACGCCGTTCGGAAAGGGCTCCCGGGTGACGATCGTCGGCCCGGCCCGCTCCGGCAAGACGGAGGCACTGCGCAGGCTGGCGGGCGCACTGGCGGGCCTCGATGAAGTGGAGCTCTCGCTTGTACTAGCGGGCGTCAGACCAGAGGAGATCTCCGAGTGGAGCAACGGCCCGCTGCTGCCGGCGGCGTCGGTCGGCCTGGGGGCCTCCGCCGAAGCGCAGGCCAACGCGGTCGAGCCGCTGATCGACCAAGCGCGCCGCCTTGCCTCGCGTGGCCAGCACGTGGTGGTGCTGATCGACACGCTGGATGGCCTGCATCTGCAAGCCGCCCGCAAGCTGCTCGCGGCGGCCCGCAACCTGGTGCAAGGAGGCTCGCTGTCCGTGATCGCGACCGCAACGGCGCCGATCGGCGGCGAGACGACCGTGATCTCGCTCGACGTATCGCTCACCAGCACCGGCCGCTACCCGGCGCTCGACCTCGCCACCAGCGGCACGATCCGCCCGGAGCTGCTGGTCGGCGAAGCCGGGGCCGAGGCGATCGCCCGGGCCCGCTCGGAGGCGCTGAACCCGTAACCGCACGGCGGGCGGGGGCGTGGGCTCCTCCGGGCCGGGGGCATGCACGAACCCCCAAATTGAGTCGCGCGGAGGTGAAATGGGTGCTCGTGCATCCATGCAATGTTCGAGCACCCATTTCGCGATTGCGGGTGCCAGTTTGGGGGCTCGAGCACCCCGCGGGGGCTCCCAGTTTGGGGGCTCGGCGGCCGCGGGAGGGCTCGGCGGCCGCGGGAGGGCTCGGCGGCCGCGGCGCCCCACGGACCCCCGCCCCCGCGCCCGCGCCCGCACCTGCACGGCACCACCGTAACCGCGGCCCTCAGTAAGCGGTGCAGCGGCAGCGGTGCCGCGGCGAGGCCTTGTAGCGCGGCTGCTGGCCGCGATTCCACAGCAGCTGGTCGACGTCGGCCGCGCAGCTGCCCGGCAGCGCGGCCACCAGCAGCTCCACGGCGTGCACGGCGCAAGCCCTGATCTCCACCTCCTCCGGAGAGCCGTGGTCGAGCAGCTCGCCTCGGGCGACCCTCGTGACCAGCTGCGGGTCCCAGCTCAGCACCCCGTCGAGGCGCAACACGTGGGGAACGAGGTTGTCGGCGAACATCGTCAGCCGATCGAGGTCGCGGAAGGCGGCGACGCCCGCGCGCGTCAGGTCGGCCGCGGCGATCTGCGCGCGCTTGAGAAAGGGAACCGCGAGCCCGTGGTAGCTCGAGCTGTCGGCGAAGCTGCTCCAGCTGCCCAGCCGTGCGGCCATCGCCTGCGCCCCGGGGGCCGAGTCGACCAGCGCGGTGAAACTGCCATCGTGCTCGAGCAGCAGGTGAACGCCCAGGTCGCGCAGCGAGGCGGCGAACAACGACATCAGCTCGTGCGCCGGGTCCTGGTCCAGGACGGCCGCGAGCTCCGCGGCTTGCATCGCCGACAGCTGCTGGGCGCTCCAGGGCCCCGCGCGTGCGAACCGCGCGCGGAGCGCACTGGCCACCGTGAAATACCCCGAGCGACCGGGCCGCTTGCGGAGCGTCGGAAACCAGCCGGAGCCGAAGTTGATCGCGTCGAGCGTGAGCCAGAAGGCGGCGAGCTCGTCGCGGCCGGCGAGGAGCCGGTGAGCGTCTGGATCGGGGTCCGGCTCAGGTGCCAGGCCGGACAGCGTGCGCGCGTAGGCCTCGATCGCGCCGTGCTCGACCTGCACCTGGCCCGCCCGCGCCGCCACCGTCGCGCAGGCAGCGCGGATCTGCTCGCCGAGATCGCCCATCTCGCGGAGGATGTCGCGATCGGCCGGGGGCGGGGTCGCGACCACCCAGCTCGCTACCTTTGACTGCCCACGATGCCCGACGCAGCCACCGAGCTAGACACCCTCCTCGCCGGTCTCAACGAGCCGCAGCGGGAGGCCGTGACGCACGAGCGGGGTCCGCTGCTGATCCTTGCGGGCGCGGGCTCGGGCAAGACCCGCGTGCTCACCCATCGGATCGCGCACCTGCTCGCCACCGACGCCGCGAAGCCGAACGAGATCCTCGCGATCACGTTCACCAACAAGGCCGCCCAGGAGATGCGCGAGCGGGCCGAGCTGCTGGTCGGCCGGCGCGTGAGGGCGATGTGGGTGATGACGTTCCATTCCGCCTGCGCGCGCATGCTGAGGGCCGATGCCCAGCGGCTGGGCTACACGCGCCAGTTCACGATCTACGACCAAGCGGACTCCCGCCGGTTGATCAAGCGGTGCCTCGACGAGCTGGGGGTCGACCCAAAGCGCTTCACCCCGGCCTCGGTGCAGGCGCAGATCTCCGACGCCAAGAACCGGCTTCGCGATGCCGATGCCTACGCCCGGATGGTCGGCTCGTTCTTCGAGCAGACCGTGGCCGACGCTTACAGGACCTACGAGCGCGAGCTACACCGGATGAACGCGATGGACTTCGACGACTTGCTGGTGCGAGCGGTCAACGTGCTGGAGCTGTTCCCCGAGGTGCGCGAGCGCTACGCGAGCGGCTTTCGCCACGTGATGGTCGACGAGTACCAGGACACCAACCACGCCCAGTACCGGTGGCTCCAGCTGCTGGCATCGGAGCACCGCAACCTGATGGTCGTGGGCGACGATGCCCAGTCGATCTACAGCTTCCGCTCCGCCGACATCCGCAACATCCTCAACTTCACCGACGACTTCCCAGACGCCCACGTGGTCAAGCTCGAGCAGAACTACCGCTCGACTCAGACGATTCTCGACGCGGCCAACGCGGTGATCCGCAACAACCGCGCCCAGCAGCCGAAGACGCTGTGGACGGAGCTCGGCCAGGGCGACCCGATCAAGGTCAGGGAGCTCGAGGACGAGCACGCGGAGGCGCGCTTCATCACCGGCGAGGTCCAGCGGCTGCTCGACGAGGGCGTCTCGCGCGCGGAGCTCGCCGTGTTCTACCGCACCAACGCACAGTCGCGAGTGCTGGAGGACACGCTGGTGCGAGGGGAGATCCCCTATCAGGTGATCGGCGGCACGAAGTTCTACGAGCGGATGGAGATCAAGGACGCGATCGCCTACCTGACCGCGCTGATCAACCCGCAGGATGTCGGCGCCTTCACGCGGATCGTGAACTCGCCCAAGCGCGGGATCGGCACCAGCTCGGTCTCGCGGGTGCTGGCGTTCGCCAACACGATGGGGATCACGATCTGGGAAGCCGGTTCCGAGCCAGAGCGGGTCCCAGCTCTGGCACCGGCCGCGGTCAGGGCGCTGACCCGATTCATCGGCACGATGCACATCTTGCGGGAGCGCGCCGAGTCGGGCGCACCGATCGCCGCCCTGCTCAAGGAGATGCTCCAGGAGACCGGCTACCTGGAGGCGCTCGAGGCAGAGCGCACGATCGAGGCCCAAGGCCGACTCGAAAATCTCGAAGAGCTCGTCAACGTCGCCGTCGAGTACGACGCCGGGGGCGCGGAAGATCGCTCGCTGGCCGAGTTCCTGCAGCAGATCGCGCTGATCGCCGATGCCGACGCGCGGAGCGACGACGAGGGGCTGGTGACGCTGATGACGCTCCACAACGCCAAAGGGCTGGAGTATCCGATCGTGTTCATGATCGGCTGCGAGGAGGGGGTGTTTCCGCACTCCCGGGCGCTCGACGAAGGGGGGCTGGAGGAGGAGCGACGGCTGTGCTACGTCGGGATCACTCGCGCCGAGCGCGACCTGTACCTGACCTACGCTCGCACCCGCAGCGTGTTCGGGGCGCGGACCTACGGGATTCCGAGCCGGTTCGTTGGAGAGATCCCCGCCGAGCTGACCGATCGTGAGCAGCAGCCGTCGAGCCCCGCGCTGGGCGGCTTGCGGGCGCGGCTTGCGTCGTGGAGCTCGGGTGGGGCGGATGCGCCGTCACCGGTCGCCTACCGGCTCGGAGACGACGTCGTTCACCCCACGTTCGGCGAGGGGGTCGTGACCGGCGTAGAGCCTGGCGGGATCGTCGTGATCCGCTTCAGCTCGGACCGCTCCGAGCGAAAGCTGGTCGCCGACCTGGCCCCGATCTCGAAGCGGTAGGGGCGGTCGGTGGCCGCGACGATCATCGACGGCAAGGCGGTGGCGGCGAGGGTGCGCGGGGAGGTTGCGCAGGAGGTGAAGGAGCTCGGCGAGCTGCTGGGCCATCCGCCAGGCCTCGCGACGATCCTGGTCGGTGACGATCCGGCATCGGCGATCTACGTGGCCAACAAGCGCAAGGCCTGCTCCGAGGCGGGGATCGCCGACCACCACCACCAGCTCTCGGCCGAGGCCTCCCAGGACGAGGTCGCGGAGCTGATCCGGGACTGCAACCGCGCCCCCGAGGTGAGCGCGATCCTGCTCCAGCTGCCCGTCCCCCGGGGCCTTGACAGCGCTTCGCTGACCGCCTTGATCGATCCCCACAAGGACGTCGACGGGCTGACGCCGATCAGCGCCGGACGGCTGTCGCAGGGGGTCGAGGGACAGCGGCCGTGCACCCCCCAGGGCGTGATCGAGCTGCTGGACGCCTACGACGTCG
>JAFAZB010000493.1 GCA_019240015.1 Solirubrobacterales bacterium | reverse complement strand
TCGGCGGCGATGGCTATTCGGATCCCCTCAACGGCTTCAGGTTCCTGCGCGAGGCGTACGCCGCCACCGAGCCCGGCTACCGGGACCGGGTCAGCGTCCCGGTGCTGTGGGACAGCGAGCGGCGCGTGATCGTCTCAAACGAGTCGGCCGACGTGCTGCGGATGCTCTCGACCGTGTTCGCGCCGCTGGCCCGCCATCCGGTGACCCTGTATCCGGAGCCGCACCGCGCCGAGATCGACGCGCTCAACAAGCACATCTACGAGCACGTCAACGATGCGGTCTACAAGGCTGGGTTCGCGACGAGGCAGGAGGTCTACGAACGCGAGGTGGGATCGCTGTTCGCCGCGCTCGACGCACTCGATCGGCGGCTGGCTGACAGGCGCTTCCTGTTCGGAAGCACGCCGCTGGAGTCCGACTGGCGCCTGTTCACGACGCTGCTGCGCTTCGACGCGGTGTACAACATCCACTTCAAGTGCTCGCTTCGAAAACTGGTCGAGTACGAGCACCTGTGGCCCTACGCCCGCGACCTCTACCAGTGGCCGGGAGTGGCGGCGACGGTCGCCTTCGACGAGATCCGCACGCACTACTACCGCACCCATCCGAGGATCAACCCCACGGGGCTGATCGCGGTTAGGCCGGCGGCCAGCTTCGAGCTCCCGCACGGGCGGGCCAGGCTGGGCGCGACGGTGGGGAGCGCGGGCGGCGAGCGAGGGGGAGCCCACGCGGGCTGGCGCGTCGGCTAGCGGCGGCGCCTGAGCATCAGCAACACCAGCAACAGGCCGCCGATCAGCGCCAGCGGCGCCGGGTTGCGCCGGGCTCGGTCCCACAGCACGGATGCGAGCAGCGAGCCGCCTTCGAGCGGCTCGTTTGGCTGCGCCGGACTGGCGGGGGGCGGCGCGGTGGCCTCGCCACCGGCTCCCCTGGTGGCCTCGCCACCCCCTCCTGGGGCAGGACTGCTCGCCGCCGCCGAACCGCCGTCCGCGGGACCGTCTGGCGTGCCGCCTTGCCCCGCCTGTGGCTCGGAGGGCGTCGCGCTCCCGTCGGTCGGCTCTTGCGCCAGCGAAGCCTGCAAGCGGTCGGCGAACTGCCGCAGCAGCTTCTCGGAGATGTCCTCGATCATGCCGCCACGTCCGAAGCGCGCGAGACGGCCGGTGATGTGGTAATCGGTGCTCACCTCCACGCGCGTGCCGCCGTTCTCGGCCGGGGCCACGGTCGAGACGATCGTGGCCTTGGCGCCGCCCTGGCCCCGCTTGTCGGAGCCCTGCGCCTGCATCCTCGCGGTATGGGAGGCCTCGTCGACCTGGTCCATCTCGAGCTTGCCCGCGTACGCCGCGGTCGTCGGGCCGATCTTGACCTGGAACGTGCCGCTGTAGCTGCCGTCCTCGTTGCGGCCGGTGACGGCCGCCCCGGGCAGGCAAGGTGCGACGTGCTCGACGTCGATCAGCGCTTGCCACACCCGCTCGACGGGCGCGGCGACCTCAAAGGACTGCTCCATCTTCATGGCGAATCGCCTCCAAGTCTTCAGGGGTATCGACGTCCCGGCCTGAGCACAGCTCCGCGCATTCGATCCGTGGCCCGTCGCCGAGCAGCTCACGCGCCCCCCGGTCCCCGGTCAGCACGGACAGCGCCCGGATCTGCTCGGCGCCCAGCACGACGGGGTGACCCGGCCGGCCATCGTAGACGGCGCGCGCGCCCGGCGGCTCGGACATCAGTCGGGCGATCACCTGCGAGCTCACGAGCGGCTCATCGCCGAGCGTGACGATCACCTTGCTGGCGCCCTCCAGCGCCGCCACGCCGTGGCGAAGCGACGCTGCCTGCCCCCGGTGCCACTCCCGGCAGACGACCGGTTCGGCGCGCATGAAGTCGACCTGCGCGAGCAGCTCCTGCGCGTGCGCGCCCAGCACGACCACGACCCGCTCGAGCTCGGCGACCGCGCACTGGGCGCCGATCGCGTGCTCCAGCATGGGCCGGCCGTCCAGCTCGGCGAGCAACTTCGGCCGCTCGCCGAAGCGGGTCCCGGCGCCCGCGGCGAGGATCAGGCCCCCGATCAAGTGCCGTCTCCACCAGGCGCCGGAAGCCGGCTCACATCGCCTCCAGCAGCTCCGCCAGCTGCTCGAGCGAGGCCAACGAGTTGCCGGCCAACAGCTCATCGGTTTGCGGGACCGCGGCCCGCATCCCGCGGGTCAGCGGCTCGTAGTCGGGGTGTGCGGCGAGTGGGTTCAACCACACCAGACGGTACGCGGTGCGTCGCAGGCGGGCCATCTCGTCCGCCAGCAGTTGAGGCTCGCCGCGGTCCCAGCCGTCGGACAGGACCACCACCACCGCCCCCCGTCCCAACCGCCGGCCGTGGACGCGGTTGAGTACCCCCAGCGCCGTCCCGATGCGGGTGCCGCCGGAGAAATCGGTGACCGCGGCAAAGGCGCGCTCGAGCGCCCGGTCATGGTCGCGGCTGGTCAGCTCGCCCGTGATCCGGGTGAGCCGCGTACCGAATACGAACGCCTCCACGCGACGCCGCGCGACCACGCAGGCGTGGATGTACTGGAGCAGCATCCGCGCGTACGGCGCCATCGAGCCAGACACGTCGCACACGAGCACCAGCTCGCGGGGCCGGACGCTGGGCGCTCGCCAGCGGCGGTGAACCGGCTCGCCGGCGGTGCGAAGCGACGCTCGCAGCGTCTCCCGCAGCGCCGGGCTGTGACCGCGCCGGCGGGAGGCCCGCGTCCGCCGCGAGACGCGCGTCGGGCCCCGGCGTGCGAGCAGCGCGATCAGCTCCTTCGCGAGCGCCGCCTCGGCCTCGGTGTAGTGCGCGAAGTCCTTGTTTCGGAGCACCTCGACGTCGCTCCAGGCGGCGGGCACCGGTACTGGCTCCTGCTCGGGCGCGCGCGAGACGGAGCCCGGGATCCCGGCTCGCGGCAGCACCGCGCGCTCGATCGCGCCGAGCTCGCTCAGCGGCTGCTCGCGCCCGGGTGGCCGCTCGTCGCCGAACACCTCGATGAACGCCCGGTCAAAGCGCGCGAGGTCGGCTCGACGGGAGCACATCACCGCGCGCAGCGCGAGCCGGGCGTCCTGGCGCGAGGAGCAGTCAACCGCACCCAACGCGCGGTGCGCCATCAGCAGCTCGCCGACCCCGATCCGGGTGCCCTCGACCCGCAGGGCGTGGGCGAGCGCGCCCACCCGCTCGATCACCGAGTCGGCCAGCGCCTCGAGCGCCGGCACCTCGCCGACCGAGTGACTAGACACCCTCGAGCACCTTCCGGGCACGGACGCGCTCCACGTCCTCGTGCACCTTGAGCGCCGCCCCAAGCGTCTCCTCGAGGTCGGCATCGGCGCCGAGGGCGAGCAGCGCCCGGGCCCACACCAGCGTCTCCCCCACGCCGGGCAGCTTGTACAGGTCCTCCTGATCGCGCAACCTGCCGACCGCGGCGACCACGCGTGCGGCGATCGTCTGCGGCACTTCGGGCAGCCGCGCGTGCACGATCGCCCGCTCCCGCTCGGCGGTCGGGTAGTCGATCCAGTGGTACAAGCATCGCCGTTTGAGCGCGTCGTGCAGCTCACGAGTGCGGTTCGACGTCAGGACCACCACCGGCCGGTCCTCCGCCGTGATCGTCCCGAGCTCCGGGATCGTGACCGCGAAGTCCGACAGGAACTCGAGCAGGAACGCCTCGAACTCGTCGTCGGCCCGGTCGACCTCATCGATCAGCAGCACCACGGGCTGCGCCGGATCCGACTCGAGCGCGTCGAGCAGCGGGCGCCGGAGCAGGAAGCGCCGCGAGAACAGCTCGCCCTCCTGTACCCCGCGCTCGGCCGCCCGCAGCGCCAGCAGCTGACGCGGATAGTCCCAGTCGTAGACCGCGTGGTGCACGTCGATCCCCTCGTGGCACTGCAGCCGGATCAGGCGCGCGCCAGTCGCAGCGGCCAGCGAGCGGGCCACCTCGGTCTTGCCGACGCCCGCCTCTCCTTCCAGCAGCAGCGGCTGCTCGAGCGTCACCGCGAGGTGAACCGCCAGCGCCAGCGCCCGCTCGGCCAGGTAGCCCTGGCTGGCCAGCGCGGCGCCCGCCGCCTCGACGGACTCGATCCCGGCGAGCGCCACTTCAGCCTTGTGAGTGGCCGGGCCTCACGACAGGCCCGCGGCCTCCTCCAGCGCGCGCCGCGAGAGCACGCGCGCCAAGTGACGCTTGTACTCCTCGCTGGCGTTCAGGTCGGCGGGTGGACTCGTTCCCTGCGCCGCCTCCTGCGCGGCCTTGGCGATGTTCTCGGCGTTCAACGACTGGCCCCGGAGGGCCTCCTCGACCGCGGTCGCGCGGAGCGGCACCGACCCCATGTGGGTCAGCCCGACGCGTACGTCCTCGCAGATGTCACCGGTCTGCTGGATCACCGCGCAGACCGCGACCATCGCCCAGTCCTCGCTGCGCCGGTTGAACTTCTGGTAGCCGAAGCCCCACCCTTCGAGCACCGGGAAGCGCACTTCGGTCAGCACCTCGGTCGGCTCGATCGCCGTCTCCATGTAGTCCTGGAACAGCTCGTTGGCCGCCACCACGCGCTGACCGCCCGGGCCCTGGAGCGTGACGCTGCCCTCGGTGATCAGCATCACGGCGGGCAGATCGGAGGCGGGGTCGCCGTGTGCCAGCGAGCCCCCGATCGTGCCGCGGTTGCGCACCTGCGGGTCGGCGATCGTGCCGGCGGCGCGGGCCACCACCCCCAGCTGCTCGGAGTGCTCGAGCTCGCTGTGGGTGGTCATGGCGCCGATCCGCCAGCTGCCGTTCTCTCGCTCGATCCCGTGCAGTCCCGGCACCTTGCGCAAGTCGACGAGCAACGCCGGGGTCGCCAGGCGCAGCTTCATCAGCGGTAGCAGCGAGTGCCCACCGGCCAGCAGCTTGGCGTCCTCGCCACCGTCGGCGAGCGCCTGGATGGCCTCCTGCAGGGAGTCGGGGGCCAGATAGTCGAACTCGGCGGGGATCATGCTGAGACACCTTCCTTCCGGCCCTGGGCCTCGGAGATCGCCTCCCACACCCGCATCGGCGTGAGCGGCATGTTCATGTAGCTGACTCCAAGCGGCCGCACCGCGTCGATCACCGCGTTGGTGACCGCGGCGCTGGCGGCGATCGTGCCTGCCTCGCCCACCCCCTTGACGCCGAGCGAGTTGACCGGCGATGGCGTCTCGGTGCGGTCGAGCTCGAAGCTCGGCAGCTCCGCCGCCGTCGGCAGCGCATAGTCGACGAACGTGCCGGTGATCAGCTGACCGCTCTCGTCGTAGTGCACTCGCTCATACAGCGCCTGCCCGATCGCGTGTACGACTCCACCGTGCACCTGTCCCTCGATCAGCATGGGGTTGATCGCCTTTCCGCAGTCGTCGACCGCGACGTAGCGGACCACCTTGACCTTCCCGGTCTCCGCATCCACGTCGACCACGCAGGCATGCGCGCCGAACGGGAACACGAAGTTCTCGGGCTCCCAGAAGGAGGTCTCCTCGAGCCCCGGCTCCATTCCCTCGGGGACCTGGTTGAGGTATGCGGCACCCGCCACCTCGGCGAGCGTCATCCCCCGGTCGGGCGAACCGCGGACCGAGAACTTGCCGTCACGCAGCTCGATGTCCTCGGGCGCCGCTTCGAGCTGGTGGGCGACGATCGCCCGGGCCTTGTCGGCCACCTTCTTGGCGCAGCGCGCGAGCGACTCGCCGCCCACGGCAAGCGAACGCGAGCCGTAGGTGTTGCGCCCTTCCGGCCCCGTGCCGGTGTCGCCGTGGACCACCTCCACCACCGAGGGGTCCACCCCGAGCTTGTCCGCGACGATCTGCGCGAACGCGGTCTCGTGTCCCTGACCGTGCGGCGAGGCGCCCGTGTAGGCGGTCACCGCGCCAGTGTTGTGGACGCGCACCAGCGCGGACTCCCAGAAACCCGCCTGGTTGCCGAACCCCTCCGGGCCCACCACGCGCGTCGGCGCCAAGCCGCAGATCTCGGTGTAGGTGGAGAAGCCGATCCCACGGTAGACGCCCTGCTGGCGCAGCTCCGTCTGCTCGCGGCGGAACGCGTCCAGGTCGACGTGCTCGAGCAGCTTGTCGAGTGACTTGTCGTAGTCGCCCGAGTCGTAGATCACGCCGGTGGCCATCTCCGCCGGGAAAGCGTCGGACGGTACGAAGTTCTTGCGCCGCAGCTCGAGCAGGTCCATGTCGAGCTCGGCGGCCAACTGGTCGATGCACACCTCGATCATGTGCGTCGCCTCAGGCCGCCCCGCACCGCGAATCGCGTCCGTCGGGCACTTGTTGGTGAACACGCCGACGACGTCGGTGTGTACCGCGGGGATCTTGTACACGCCGCTCATCACGAACGCGCCCAGCGCGGGGATCGTGGGGGTGAGCAGCATGTTGTAGGCGCCGAGGTCCGCGATGATCTTCACGTGGAACGCGGTGATCGTGCCATCGCGTTTGGCACCCATCCGGCAGTAGGCGATCTGGTCGCGGCCCTGGTGGTTGACGGCCATGTTCTCCGAGCGCGTCTCGATCCACTTCACCGGCTGGCCCAGCTTGCGCGAGCACCACGCGGCGAGCACCTCCTCGCCGGTCATCTGGAGCTTGGCGCCGAAGCCGCCGCCGACCTCCGGTGCGATCACCCGCACCCGCTCTTCGCTCATCCCGAGCAGGATCGCCAGGAACAGGCGCACGAAGTGCGGCACCTGGGTCGAGCTCCAGACCGTCAGTGAGCCGGCCCGGTAGTCGGCCAGCACTCCGCGCGGCTCGATCGGCGCGCCCGCGGTCCGATGATTGACCACGCGCCGCTCGATCACCACCTCGGCCTCGTCGAAGCCGGCCTGGAGGCGATCGTTGGGCAACGACCACTCGTGCACCTTGTTGGTGCCAAGTTGCTCGTGCACGTAGGGCGGCCCCTCGAGCGCCGCCTCGGGGTCGGTGACCGCCGGCAGCGCGTCGTATTCCACGACCACGTCCTCCGCAGCGTCGACGACGCCGTAGCGATCGACGCCCAGCACGACCGCGACCGGATCGCCGACGTGCCTCACGTGCTCGCGCGCCAGCGGCCAGTGCTCGGGGTTGTTGACCTCGATCCCCGGCGGCACCCATGCCATCGGCAGCGGGCCCGCCAGATCAGTCAAGTCGGGCCCGGTGAACACGGCGTGCACACCCGGATGCTCCTGGGCCGCCGAGGTGTCGATCGAGACGATCTTGGCGTTCGCCTCCGGCGAGCGGACGAACGCCATCCACAGCGTCCCGGGGAGCGTGATGTCGTCGACGTAGCGTGCCCGCCCGGTGATCAGGCGGGGATCCTCCTTGCGACGCATCGCCTGACCGACGTGGTTGGAGGGCGCGGCCGCGTCCGCCCCGTTCTGCGCGGCGTGCTCCGAGGCGATCTTTGTGATCTCGCCTCCGACTTCTCCTCCGGGCTCGACGCTCATGCCTTCACCTCCGGCTGTGCCGTGACCCCGGAGCCGACCGCGGCGGCGTCGAGCACGGCCTTGACGATGTTGTGGTAGCCCGTGCAGCGGCACAGGTTGCCCTCGAGCGCGTGACGGACCTCCGACTCGGTCGGATTGGGGTTCTCGGCCAGCAGCCCGGCGGCCGCCATGATCATGCCCGGCGTGCAGTAACCGCACTGCAGTCCGTGGTCGTTCCAGAACGCCTCTTGCAGCGGATGCAGCTGCTGCTCGTTACCCATTCCTTCGATCGTGGTCACCGCGGCGCCGTCCGCCTGTACCGCGAGCACGGTGCAGGACTTGACCGCCCGGCCATTGAGGTGAACGGTGCACGCCCCGCAGTTCGACGTGTCGCAGCCGACGTGCGTGCCGGTGAGGCCCAGCCGATCTCGCAGCGCGTGCACGAGCAACACCCGTGGCTCCACGTCAAGCTGATGTTCGACGCCGTTGACCTCCAGGCGCACAGGGACGGTCTTGCTCATGCCCTCTCCTTCCTTCCTCGCCGTATCGAGCTGACGATACTCCTACCGAGTCCGTTGTGGGCGCAATCTTTGCGCTACGGTGATGGGGTGAAATTCGCGCGCCTTCTCTTGCGGCTGGTGGTGGGGTTCCTGATGTTCGGCCACGGCACGCAGAAGCTGTTCGGCTGGTTCGGCGGCGGCGGCGTCGACGGCACCGCGCAGATGTTCGAGCAGCTCGGGCTGCGTCCGGGTCGCCGGAATGCGATCGCGTCAGGGGCGGCCGAAGCCGGCGGCGGCGCGCTGCTGATCGCTGGACTGGCCACCCCGCTGGCGGCCGCCACGATCGTCGGGGTGATGCTGACCGCGATCAACCGGGTCCACTTGAAGAACGGCCCCTGGGCCGCCAACCGGGGCTACGAGTACAACCTGGTGCTGATCGCTGCGATGCTGCTGCTGGCCGACGCCGGTCCGGGCGGCGCGTCGATCGACGCAGCACTCGGCATCGAGCAGCACGGTTCCGGCTGGGCGCTGGCGGCGCTGCTGGGTGG
>JAFAZB010000486.1 GCA_019240015.1 Solirubrobacterales bacterium | reverse complement strand
CTCCCGCATCGAAATTGACGCGCCGCGAGACCACGTACAACGGGCGGCCCTTCGTCTGTCGGAAAATCCTCCCGACGTATTCGCCCAGCAGGCCGATCGACAGCAACTGCACGCCGCCGAGGAACAGCACCGCCACCATCACCGACGTCCAGCCGGTGATGCTGCGCTGCGGCTCGATCAGCTTCGCGCCGATGAGCCAGAGCATCAGCAGCAGCGACCCGAGCGTCACGAGCATGCCCAGATGGCTGGCGACGCGGAGCGGCTTGTCGGAAAAGCTGCTGATGCCGTCCAGAGCGAAGCCCAGCATCCGCCGCACGCCGAACTTGGTCTCGCCGGCGAACCGCGGGTCGCGGTGGTACGGGACCGCCGCCTGGGTGTAGCCCACCCAGACGGTCATCCCGCGCAGGAAGCGGTTGCGCTCGCGCATCGAAAGGAGCGCGTCGAGTGCTCGCCGGTCCAGCAGCCGGAAGTCACCGGAGTTGTGCTGGAGCTCGACTTGGGCGAGCTTGTCGAACAGCCTGTAGAACCACCTCGCGGTCGCGAGCTTGAAGCGCGACTCGCCTTCCCGCCGCTGCCGGACGGCATAGACCACGTCACAGCCAGACCGCCAGTGGTCGAGCATCGTCGAGATCAGCTCGGGCGGATCCTGGAGGTCCGCGTCGAGCATCACGACCGCGTCGCCGCGCGCGTGGTCGAGCCCGGCCGTCAGCGCGGTCTGATGTCCGAAGTTCCTCGACAGGTACACCAACCGCACCCTGGGGTCATGCTGGGCGAGTTGATCGAGCGATGCCGTGGAGCCGTCGGTTGACCCGTCGTCGACCAGGACCAGCTCGAACGGAAGGCCTTCGAGCGCCTCGCACACGCGCGCGTAGAACTCCTCGATCGTCGCCTCTTCGTTGTAGACGGGGGCGACGACGCTGAGCAGCCGGAGCGGCCGGGAGCCGTTTCCGCCGCCGCGGGGCCGCTCGGTCATCGGCTCATCGTATGGCGCGGCGGGGAGGGAGGGGCTCATAGTCCGAATTGCGTGCTGGCGTGGGGGATGTATCCCAGAAGCTGGATCCCCATCACCACGCCGGTCACGACGATCGAGGTGCGCACCAGCCGCCGATCGCTGGCCAGCGCCGCCAGTGGCAGCAACCAGGCCACATACCAGGGCAGCAGCGAACTGGCCGTGAGCAGCATCGCGACGGTCGCCCAGGCGGCGCCGTCGATCCAATCGAGCTCCCCGCGCCATACCCTCCGCAGCAGCCAACAGCAGGCCAGCACGAACATCCCGGCCAGCGCCAGACCGGCGACGTGCCCCACCGGCGCGAGACCCAGACGGGTGGATATGAAGCCGGGAATGCTGTGCCAATCGCCTTCGCTCTGGCTCTGCCTGACGGTGGCCAGCAGGTGCAGCGCGCCGCCGCCGAACAGCGCCGCACTGAACGCGATCAGCGCCGCCGCGGCCGCCCCGGCGCCGATTAGCAAATCGCGCCGCGGCCCGCGGCCCCGGCGTGCGACGCCGCCGGCGAGCGCGAATGGCAACAGCAGCCCCGCGGTCAGCTTGACCCCGGTGGCCAACATCATCAGGGCTCCGCCGGCACGCTCCCGGCGGGCCAGCACCACATAGGTACCGGCCGCTAGCACGAGCAGCATCAGCAGGTCGTTGTGCCCGCTACCGACTCCGTAGACGACGAGCAGCGGATTCAAGCCCACCAGCGCGGCCGCCTTGACCGGATCGAGCCCCCGCAGGCGGGCCGCGTTCCACACCAGCGCCACGGTAGCCAGACTGGCAACCGCCGCGATCGACTTGTAGGCGATCACGCCGGCGGCGACCGAGAGCGGCGCAAGGATGTAGGAGAGCCCCGTGAACACGGGTCCGTAAGCGGTCGGCATGTACGACCACTTCGCGCCGATGTACGGGAACAGCGGGTCGTGCGCAATCGCGTACGGTCCGTGCAGATAGGGATTGGCGCCGTAAAGGGCTCCCATGCGCGCGTATGCCTGGTAGCTGAAGATGTCAGTCGACAGCAGTGGGGGCGCCAGCAGCATCAGCGCGTGCAGCGCCGCGATGCTCATCAGCACCGCGCGCGCCGGGAGCCTCTGTGCAGCCCCGACCGCGACCGCGTAGGAGACGAACATCAAGCTCAGGACCGCGATCACCCCTGCCGCGTGGATGTCCGGACCGCCGGTGCCGAACAATCCCGCGAGCGAGCCCGGCAGCGGCCGGACCGTCTCTGGAAGCAGCGAGTCGCTCTGCGCGGCCGAGATCGAGATCACCAGTCCGCAGACGAGCAGCCCGGCGAGGCCGATCAGGCCCGTGCGGGTTTCCTGCGCCGCTCGCCTCGCAAGCGCGCGGTCGGCCAGCCCGAGGCTACGCGCACGACGCGTTAGCTCGAGCCCGCCGCTCTGCGGCGTCGCACCGAGCGGACCGTGGACGCTCATCCCTACCAGCATGCCCGCACCGGGACCGTCTGCGGTTTGGGGAATATTGAGATCTGGTTAGGAAGTCGGCAGCGCGTCTCGCCGCCGGCGTTGCCGCGCGACCGCGGCCGCCGCGCTACGGCGCAGTCGAGGCACCGCCAACATCGCCTCGAGCGCTATCTGACTCGACATCTTGCTGGCTCCAGCCGTGCGATCCGAGAACACGATCGGGATCTCTCGCACCCTGAAGCCTGCCAGCAGGGCCCGGTAGGTCACCTCGATCTGGAACACGTAGCCTTCGGCGCGCACGGTGTCGAGCTCGATCGCCTCGAGCACCTCGCGCCTGATGCACTTGAAGCCGCCGGTCAGGTCGCGCACGTCGACGTTCAGGATGGTCCGCGCGTACAGGCCCCCGCCTCGGCTGATCAGCCGCCGGAGCAACCCCCAGTCCTGGACGCCGCCGCCCGGCACGTAGCGGGATCCAAGCACCAGGTCGGCGTCCCTGGCCGCCTCGAGCAGCTCCGGCAGGTAGCGCGGGTGGTGTGAGAAGTCCGCATCCATTTCGATCACGAGCTCCGCGCCGGCGCTGAGCGCGCAGCCGAACCCAGCCAGGTATGCCTGGCCGAGTCCGGCCTTCGCCTGGCGGTGGAGCACCTGTACACCGTCGACCGTCACGGCCAGCGAATCCGCGATCGCGCCGGTCCCGTCCGGCGAGTTGTCATCGACGACCAGGATCCTGTAGCCGTCGGGCGCGGCCCGCGCGAGCTCGCGCGCGGCGGCCTTCACGATCCCCTCGACGTTCGCCGACTCGTTGTAGGTCGGAATCACGAGCCACACCGGCGCTTGCATGGGCTGGCAGCCTAGTGGGCCGATCGGCAGGCGAGGTGGCCGGGCCGCGCCCTACGAGCATCGGCTTACCTGCAAGCGCTGGCCGTGCAGTCGGCCGGCGTAGCGGGCATCATGTCGCGGGGGCATCCGATGAAAGACGGCTCACCAGCACTGCGAGACAGGCCGGCGGCACGCCCGACCCCGGGGCGGCCGCGGGTGGCGCGTGGCGGACCGGTGCAGCCGCACCATCGCCGCCGCCGCGCCGGCGCGCTGGCGGCGCTCGCGGGCGTGGCGCTGATCGTGGGTGCCGCGGTCGGCGCCGGGGGCGGCGGCCCGGCGCCTGGCCTCCCGGCCGGGCCGGCCGGCTACTTCGGGCGCCTGCAGACGCTCGCCGGTTCCGGCGCCGGGTCGTTCGCGGCCACGCAGCGCTCAGCGGAGAACGCGGCGATCGATCGGACGCTGACCTACACCCCGTATGTGCGCGTGGCGGGATCTCAGCATCGCGAGATCGCGCTGACCTTCGACGATGGTCCCGGTCCCTACACGCCACAGATCCTCTCGATCCTGCAGCGGGCCAACGTGCCGGCGACGTTCTTCGAGGTCGGAGTGCTGGAGAAGTACTTCCACGACTCGACCGCCGAGATCGTCGCGCGGGGCTATCCGGTGGGCGATCACACCGAGTCGCATGCGCCGATGTCGAAGCTCTCGCCGGCCGATCAGCAGGCCCAGATACTGACCCAGACCTCGCTGATCGGCGATTACGGGGCGCCGTTTCCGCGGCTGTTCCGTCCGCCGTACGGCCTCTGGAACACCGCCACGCTCGCGCTGCTGCGCAAGTACCGGATGCTGATGGTGCTCTGGACCGTGGACACGAGCGACTATCGGCGGCCCGGCGTCCAGGCGATCGTCAGCTCGGCCGTCTCGGGCGCCCGTCCCGGGGCGATCATCCTGATGCACGATGCGGGCGGCAACCGCACGGAGACGGTCGAGGCGCTGCCGCGGATCATCGCGGTCCTGCAGGCACGGGGCTATCGGCTGGTCACGGTTCCCCGGCTGCTGCTGGACAACCCCGCTCCGGTCAGCCAGCCGGTCGTGGCGCTCAGCGGGTCGGGCGGCTAGCGGACCGCCGCTTCCCGGCGTCCGGCGCTCTGAACGCTCCGCGTACCCGTCTCGGCGTCTAGTTGGGGAGAAAACTCCTCAAGTCCCGGGGCCGAGCGTACGACACGAGTGGGAGGCCGGTTCGTCAAGACAAGGGATCTGCAGATGGCGAGAGCCGATCGGGACAGGACGATCGATAGAAGGGCGCAGGGGGGGTCGCGGCGCGGCGAGAACGGCCACGATCCCGAGCAGTCGCTGGAGCGGCGTGCGCTGCCTCGCCGCGAGCACGATCGCCTGCGTTTGATCGTCTCGGACCCGGACCCGCTGGCCCGGCGCGTCGTGCGGGACTCGCTGACGCTGGGGGAGGGCTTCGTCGTCGTGGCCGAGGCCAAGGACGGAGTCGAGGCCGTCGAGCTGGCAACCCACTACCGGCCGGAGCTGCTGCTGACCGAGGTCGGACTCCCGCGCCAGGACGGGATCGCGGCCTGCCGCCAGATCGTGGAACGTGCGCCTGAGGTGCGGGTGGTGATGTTCTCGGTCCCGCAGCCGCGGCAGCTCGAGGTTGCGGCGATGTTGGCGGGGGCCAGCGGCTTCCTGTCGAAGAACTCGAGCATCGAGTCGACGGTCCAGGCGCTGCGGTCGGTGGCCGGAGGCGATGCCGCGATCTCCCGCTCGTTCACCATGCACTTGATCGAGCTGCTACGGCAGATGCCGGTCGACGGAGCCGGGATGCGGCCGGTGAAGAGCAATCTCACCAGCCGCGAGTGGGAGGTCCTCGATCTGCTGTGCTCGGGCGCGAGCACGCGCGACATCGCCCAGCTGCTCGTCCTCACCGAGGACACCGTCTACAGCCACGCCAAGAGCATCCTGCGCAAGCTCGGGGTCCGCTCTCGGCGAGAGGCGGTCGCCGAGGCGGCGCGGCTCCGCAAGGCCGGGCTCACCTAGCCGTACCCCGGCGCCGCCGGCGCGAAGCGCCCGCAGCCGAGTGGCGACCGACCCGAATCGCACCAAATCGTCCACACCCCCGGTCGTTTTCAGGGGCGGTTCCGCTAGCCATCACGTCGTGGCACCGGGGCGCACCCACCCCTGCAAACGGGAGCACGCGTGCGCGATCGTGTCGATTGTCCCCCCGCCCGCCGTCGCGCGTTAGCCGCCCCGACTCGGTATCGGCGGTGGAATTCCCCCCCGTGCGATTGGTGAGTTATTTCCCCGGTAGGGGGTGAGCGATTCGCGATTTCGCCCTCGGCGCGCGCTGTACCTTCGCTGGCGCTTGACCAGTTCGACGGCTCGCCGGTGCTGATGGGGCTGCGGCGGCGGATGTCCGGATGGATCTGGACCGACGACCAATCAGGGGGAAGCATGACCAGCAGCGATCGCCGAGCTGCAACGGCAGATCCGGGCGGCACCCAGCTCGACCAGGAGCTCGCGGACCTCTCGACCGGAGCGCGCCCGCGAGTGACGGTCGTGGTTCCGACGCTCAACGAGGCCGCCAACCTGCCTCACGTCCTGACGCGGATCCCTGAGTCGGTCGACGAGCTCGTGCTGGTCGACGGACACTCCGTCGACGACACGATCGCGGTCGCGCGGACGCTTCGCCCGGAGGTGCGCGTGGTGATGCAGAACGGACGCGGCAAGGGCAACGCCCTAGCCTGCGGGTTCGCCGCCGCGACCGGCGAGATCATCGTGATGCTCGACGCGGACGGGTCCACCGATCCGGCGGAGATACCCCAGTTCGTGGCCGCGCTAATCGCCGGCGCTGACTTCGCCAAGGGCTCGCGCTTCCTGCCCACCGGCGGCAGCGTCGACATCACGCCGCTTCGCAAGGCCGGCAATCAGGTTCTGTGCGGCGCCGTGAACCTCCTCTTCGGAACTAGCTACACGGACCTCTGCTACGGCTACAACGCTTTCTGGCGCCGTTGCCTGACGCACATGCACGTCAGCTGCGACGGGTTCGAGGTCGAAACCCATATCAACGTTCGGATCGCGCGCTCGGGCTTGCGGGTGGCAGAGGTGCCTTCCTATGAGCGGGAGCGACTGCACGGCGTCAGCAACCTGCGCCCGCTCCGGGACGGGCTGCGGGTGCTGCGCACGATCCTGGCCGAGCGCATGCGGTCGGCGACCGCGCCCGCCGACCCCGATGCCTGGCGCCCCCCGTTTGACGAGCTGCCCGCCGGCCACGGGCGAGCGCACGATCAGGCGTTGGGGCGCGAACTGGTTGTCGAGCCCGCACAGACCCTCGCCTGACCCGATCGCGATGCTCGCCTACCGTGACCGTGGCGCCGGCGCTCTCCAGCAGTCCCCGCCGCACCAGAACGAAGTCAACGCGCGCGTCTGGGAGAGAATGCGCCCGCAGCACCTCTACACGCGGGGACGCCTGCGCGCCGCGGAGCGAGTGCTGTTCGAGCGCTACCACGCGGAGCTCTCGGGGCGGGTGCTGGAGCTCGGCTGCGGGGGTGGGAGGATCACCGGACACCTGGTCCCGCTGGCCGGCTCGCTGACCGGCGTCGACGTCTCCGGCCAGATGGTGGCGTGCTGCCAGCGACGGTACGCACAAGCCCATTTCGAGCGGCGCGACATCAGAGACCTGTCGTCGTTTCAGACCGGCTCGTTCGAGGCGATCGTCGCGGGCTTCAGCGTGATCGATGTGCTGGACGACCCACAGCGCAAGCGCCTGCTGGACGAGCTGCACCGACTCCTCACACGTGGGGGCCTCGTGATCTTCTCCTCGCACAATCTCGCCTGCGCGCCACTGGTCAGGGGACCGCTCGCCAGCTTCTCGTGGAATCCGATCCGCAGCCTCAATCGCTTGGTGAGGCTTCCTCGCGCCCTGCGCAACCACCGACGGCTGGCGTGCCTGGAGCAGGTCCACCCGGACTACCGGATCCTCAACGACGTCGCGCACGACCACTCGATGCTCCACTACTACATCTCGCGCGACGGGCAGCAGCACCAGCTCGAGCAGCACCGCTTCGAGCTGCTGGAGTGCCTCGATCTCGACGGCTCCCCGGTCCCCGCCGGCGCCGACGCGTTCGGTTGTCACGAGCTCCACTACGCGGCGCGCCGTGTCAGCTGAAGCCGCGCTATCGCACCTCGACGGGCGCCGGCCCGTCGGGCAGACCACGCCGATCCCGTCGGTACAGCGCGGTCCGATCGCGAGCCTGCGCACGCGGGGCGGCGCAGCCGAGCTGTATCTCCCGTTCGCGCCAGACCCGGTGCTGGTCCATCTGCACCTACCCGCCGAGCTGGCGAGCCCGAGCGCAGGAGTGGTGATCTGTCCGGCGTTCGGCTGGGACGAGCTGTGCTCGTACCGCAGCCGCCGGTGGCTGGCCGACGCGCTCGCCGGGGTGGGTCTGGCGGCCGTCCGGATCGACTTCCCGGGCAGCGGCGACAGCGGTGGGCACCCGCAGGATCCCGGGCGCTTCGGGGCCTGGGTCGCAGCGGTCGACGGCACCGCGGAGTGGCTCCGGACCGAGCTCGGCTGCGTTCGCACCGCGGCGTTCGGGATCGGGCTCGGCGGCGTCGTCGCCTGCCGTGCGATGCTCGATGGCGCGCCGCTCGATGACCTGGCG
>JAFAZB010000477.1 GCA_019240015.1 Solirubrobacterales bacterium | reverse complement strand
GCGACAAGATCACGCGAGGGTCGTGGCGGCTGGATCTCGCGCAAGCGAGTGCTGATTTTGAGGAAGTTGTGGACGTCCATATGAACCGATTGCGCACGCCTGAGCGGCGGGGCGGGCATGTGCCGATGCGCTCTTGGACGCGCCTGTCCCGAGTCATGGGGGTGTCCGGGTTTGATCGGCACGAGCAGAGCGACAGCAGGGATGCAGCGGCGGTGGCCGCGAGTGATCGCGGCGACGATGCTGGTCGCGGTCCTTCCCTCGCTCGTCATCGGAAGCATCCTCAGGGGCGGTGGCGCCGTCTCGGTGGGCGTGTCGATGGTCGCCGCAGCGCTGGGCTCGCTGGCGATCTGCCATCTGTGCAGCCTGTGCTGGGAGCGATACCGGGGCTCGGGGGATGTCTTGTTCGGCGACCTGCTCGCGTGGGGGTGGGCCCGCCGCTGGTTGATCGAGCGACGGCTGGCCAGCACCGCGTCGCTGTTCGGACTCGACGGCGGCCAGCCGGGCGGCCCGCAGGTGGCCGTCGGCGCCGAGCGCCGGATGCGGCTGCTGCACCGCCTTGCGACAGACCTTGAAGCGTCTGATCCCTATACCTACGGGCATTCGCGCCGAGTGGCCCGATACGCCTCGCTGTTGGCCTCGAACATGGGACTGCCGAAAGCGTCGGTCGCGAAGATCCGAGCCTCAGCGGCACTGCACGACATCGGCAAGGTGCTCACCCCGCGGGAGATCCTGCACAAGCCAGGACGACTCAGCGACCACGAGTTCGAGGTGGTAAAGCGCCACCCCGGCGACGGCGCTCGCATGATCACGGTGCAGGTGGAGGACCACGAGCTGGCCTCGATCGTTCGCCATCACCACGAGCGGCTCGACGGGACCGGCTATCCCGACCGGTTGGCCGGCGAGCAGATCCCCCTCGGGGCCCGGATCATCGCCGTTGCGGATACCTTCGACGCGATCACCTCCGCCCGGCCCTACCGATCGGCCAAGCCGCACAAGGCGGCGCTGGACATCCTCCGAAGCGAAGCCGGCACGCAGCTCGACCCGGACGCCGTGCATGCCTTCTGCAGCGTCTACTTCGGCCGTCGCCCACTGGCGGTGTGGGCGCTGGCCTCCAACCTGCTCCAGCGTTTGCTGCTGACGCTTCCGGCCCGCCTCGCCAACCTGGGCGCGACCGCCGGCGCCGCGGCCGCGACCGCGCTCGGAACCGGAGCGCTGTTGCTGCCCGTGGCCGGTCCCCACGTCTCCTCCGCGACCACCTCCGCCAGCGCGACCCACGCCGCGGTCAGGACCGCGAGCGCGGGCTCGGTTCCGGCGCAGGGCTCGGGCGCGACCGGGGGCGCGAGCGCGTGCTGTCGCCGTGCGACGGTCGGAGCACGGTCGCTGGGTCAGGCCGCGACCCGGACGATCCCTGTCCAGAGCGGCCCCGGGCAACCACAAGCTTCAGCGCCCGCGGCTTCCCAGCCGGCGGTCGCTGCCGGCGGTGCCACCGGCCCGCCCGTATCGCCGTCGAGCAGCGACGCCGTGTCGGCGGTCCGGAGCGTCGTGCAGTCGGCGCTCCCCCAGGCGGCGGTGACCCTCCCGTCGGCGAGCGCAGGTAACGCGCCGGGTACGAGCGCGGCCGCGGCGACCGCGGGCTCGCCCAGCGTCGCGGCGGCGATCAAGCCGGCGCCGCGGGCTCCGGTCGGAGCCGTGACCTCGGTCGGGGGAAGCGGCGGCGCCGCGTCTCCGGCGGCTAGCGCGCAATAGGGTCTTTCTAGGAAATCGCGCCGTCCGCAGTTCACGGCCTTGGCGGGCCGCCCTGTGACGTCACCTTGACTTGACAGCGACGTCGTTATGACGTCATACTGACGTCATGCAACTCGATGGGTATGTCCAAGCAATCTGCGAAGACCTCGCGCGGGTGGCCGCGGTGGGCGACGAGTCGACGGCTCGTGCAGCCGAGCTACTCGCCGGGGCGCTCGAGTCCTCGCTTGGCCGGCGGCTCCAGGAGGCGCTGACCGAGGCCGCGCTCGAGCTCTCGTCTCAACTCGAACGGGGCAGCGTCGAAGTGCGGATCGCCGGCGGCGAGCCCGAGCTCGTCTACGTCGACGACGCGACGCCGGCCCCGGCGGATGGTGTGGACGAAGCGTTCAGCGCGCGGATCACGCTGCGCCTGCCGGAGAGCCTCAAGTCGCGGCTCGACGCGGCCGCGAGCGCCGACGGCGTCTCGGTCAACACCTGGCTCGTGCAGGCGGTCAGCCGCATGCTCGAGCCACGTCCCCCTGTCGGCAGCACCCGTTACCGCCTGACCGGCTACGGCCGGAACTGAAAAGGAGTCCACGTGCTTGTCAACAGTCGTCACGCTTCCCACCCCGCTCCGCCCACGAAGGAGGTTTGACGATGGTCGAGCAGCGCTTCGCCACCCCCCAGCCGGTCCGGCTCGCGGTCAGGGTCCCCGTTTGCGAGGTCGAGATCGTCACCGTCGACGGCGACGAGTCGACCGTGACGCTCGAAGGCTCACAGAAGCTCGTCGAGGGCACCAAGGTCGAGCTAGCCGGCGAGCGGCTCCTCGTCCAGCGGGAGAGCAAGTCGTTGATCGGCCTGTTTGATCGCATCGGCGGCTCGCTCAGCGTTCGGGCCCGTGTCCCGCACCGGACGCGCGTAGAGATCGTGACCGCCGCCGGCCGCGCGACGCTCGACGGGATGTTCGGCGGCCTCGAGACGAAGTCCGCCGCAGGACACGTCGAGGTCAACGGCGCGGTCGAGGGCCAGGCCACCGTGAAGACCGTTAGCGGCGATGTGCGGCTGGCCCGCGTGACCGGCGGCCTGACGGCGCAGACGGTGTCCGGCGACATCGCCGCCGGGTCGGTCGACGGCTCCGTGTCGGTCAAGTCGGTCTCCGGCGATGTGCACGTAGGCTCGCTGCGCGAGGGCCACGTGACGGTGCAGAGCGTCTCCGGCGACGTCGAGCTCGGTATCGCCCGCGGCACCGCCATCGACCTCGATGCGGGATCGGCCTCGGGCGTGCTCAGCTCAGAGGTCCCGCTCTCCGATACACCGGGTGAGCGCGGTGGCCCGACGGTGGTCGTCCGCAGCAAGACGGTGAGCGGCGACGTGCGGGTGTTCAGCGCCGCGTGATACACCGGCGCCCAGTGGTCACGACGCTGGCGGATCGCCGCGATCGACGAGCTTGCCGAGGGTCCGTTCGAGCGCCCGGAGCTCGGCGACGGTCAGCGCGGGCGCGATCATCCGCGTGAGCACGGCGTCGTGAGTGACCCTCGCCTGCGCGAGCTTCCGCCGCCCGTCCCCCGTGAGCGTTGCGCGGAACGCGCGCGCGTCATCCGGGTCGGGGGTCCGGCGGAGTAGTCCGCGGCCCTCGAGCCGGCTGACGAGACGGGTCATGCCGCCCGAGGAGAGCATCGTCGCGCGCGCCAGTTCGGTCATGCGGAGCTGGCGCGCGGGCTCGTTCTCAAGCGTGATCAGGACGTCGAACTCGGTGATCGTGATCCGGTCGTGCGCATCGAGCTCCCGGTCGAGCTCGCGCAGTACGCGGGAGGACACGGACAGCAGGCGGCACCACGCCTCCCGAGGGTCAGGGGCAGAGCGTCGATTTGGTGGGGTTGACAAGAGGCGATGCCGGGTGCATTATTTATCTTGCCAGACAAATAATATAGCAGGAGGGCGGTCGGACCCACGGACGAATGTGGACCACCCCGGAGAGGATCGAAATGAACGCAGCCGACAGGACCGCGAAGACGGCCACCGACGCAGTCGACAACCACGCCGCGGGGCTGAGCGCGAGCAGCATCTCGGCGGTGCTCTGCAGCGCCGACCTGGAGCGGAGCCAGGAGTTCTATGAGCAGCAGGTCGGGTTGAAGCTGTCCGCCGAGACGATCCCGAACCACTTGGTGTTCGAAGCCGCCGACGGCGCCACCTTGCTCGTCTACGGGCGTCCCGGCCCCAACCAGGCCGATCACACGCAGGTCCGGTTCTGGTCAACCGACGTCGAGCGCGACGTCCGAGAACTGGTTGCTCGGGGCGTGGTGTTCGAGGATTACGACTTCCCGAAGCTCAAGACGATCGAGCACGTCGCGACCACCGCCGGCGTAGGCAAATCGGCCTGGTTCAAGGATCCCGATGGCAACACCCTGGCGCTGTTCCAGTCCGAATAGCGCGCCTCAGGGCGCCAACCGCGCGGCCAGCTCGTGAAGGTCGCCGACCGACTCTGTGGCGTCGGGGTCCTCGCGAGCGGGTGAGCCGGGTCCGTACTCCAGCGGCCGGTCGATGAACGCGGACTGAAGGCCAGCCGCGCGGGCGCCTTGGAGGTCCCACGGGTGGGCGGCCACCAGCATCAGCTCGGCGGGATCGACGCCGAGCAGGCGCGCTCCGGTCTCATACACCGCGGGCGCGGGCTTGTAGACGTGTGCCAGCTCGGCGGAGATCAGGCAGTCAAACCGCAGATCGCCGTGGCGCGCGAGATCGACGAGTAGCGCCGTGTGGCCGTTGGAGAGCGCTGCGGTGACGCGCCCGCGGCGCAGCGCCTCGAGCCCCGCCCGAACGTCCGGCCACGGGCTCAGCCGGTGCCACGCGTCCACCAGCCGGTGTCGCCGATCGCTCGGGAGGTCGACCCCGCGCTCGCCGAGCAGATCGTCCAGCGTCGCCAGATGGAGCTCGTCGAAGTTCCCCCACGGCCGCGCGCCGTCGTTGACCTCGGTCAGGATCGGGCGGTACCTCGCGCGCCATGCGTCCGCCAGCTCCTCCGGATCTCCCGAGACTCCGCTCGCGCGGAAAGCCGCCGCGATCCCGGCGCGCCAGTCCACCAGGGTCCCGAACACATCGAACACGAGCGCGCGCACGGCCATCGCGTGCCGCAGGGCGACTAACCGACCCGGTATCGCGCCGGGACGTAGTTCTGGTCGCTTTGCGGTGGCCTCACGTATGCCCGGCTCTGTCTCGGCGGCAGCTTGATCTTCTCCCGCGGGACGTCCTCGTGGGGGATCAGGCTCAGCAGATGGCTGATCAGGTTCAGCCGCATCGTGCGCTTGTCGTCGGCCTCGACCACATACCACGGCGACTCTCTCGTGTCGGTGTAGGCAAACATGTCGTCCTTCGCCTCCGCGTAGTCGACCCAGCGCCTGCGGGCCTCGAGGTCCATGCCACTGAGCTTCCACTGCTTCGCCGGGTCGTTCAGACGCGCCTTGAAGCGCCGCTCCTGCTCCTCATCGCTGACCGACAGCCAGTACTTGATCAGGATGATCCCGGAACGCAGCAGGTCACGCTCGAACTGCGGGCACGTCCGCATGAACTCCTCGTACTCGTTCTGGGTGCAGAAGCCCATCACGTGCTCGACGCCGGCGCGGTTGTACCAGCTGCGGTCGAACAGGACGATCTCGCCGGCGGCGGGGAGGTGGGCGACGTAGCGCTGGAAGTACCACTGGGTGCGCTCGCGTTCGGTCGGGGTGCCGAGCGCGACGGTCCGCACCACGCGGGGGTTCGTCTTCTCCGTGATCCGCTTGATCGTTCCGCCCTTGCCGGCGGTGTCCCGACCCTCAAACACCACCACGATCTTGAGGCCCTTGTAAACGGTCCAGTCCTGGAGGCGCACGAGCTCCACCTGCAGGCGCTCGAGCTCCTTCTCGTAGCCTCGCTTGTCGAGCTTACGCGGCTCGATCTCGGGCCCGGCGGGCGTGGGACGATGCCACCCATCCTCGACCGTCGCCATGACGCGACGCTACCGCAGCGGGCAGGCGCGCGCCAGGCGCTACCCGCAGCCGGTGTTGAAGCCGCAGCTGGAGCACGTGTAGCAGCTGCCGGTGCGCTGCATCATGCCGCCGCACTGCTGACAGGCGGGACCGAGATCGAGGCCCTTGCGGACCGCGGGGAGCACCGGCGGATCGTCGGTGAGCGCCACGGTGGGCGGCACGGGGGTGGCGGATGCGCCGCCCGCTCCCGAGCCGGAACCCGGGCCCGCGCCCGCTCCGCCGTCCGCACCGGACCCGCCGCCGTTGCCGTTGCCCGGCGAGCCGTGCTCGTTCTCTTGGTCGATCGCCGGGCCAGCGGTGTCGCTCACGCGCGAGCTGGCGGTGTTCTGGGCGCTCTGCCGAGCCCGCACCGCCGGCGTCAGGATCCCGAGCTCCTCCTGGAGCTCGACGTCCAGGAAGCGCGAGGCCAGCCAGCGCATGATGTAGTCGGGCATCGACTTGGCGAACGGGATCTCCGGGTTCGAGGTCATGCCTTCGGGCTCGAAGCGCATGTAGCTGAACTTGCGCACCAGGGTCTCCAGCGGCACGCCGTACTGAAGCGAGATCGAGATCGCGGTCGCGAACGAGTTCATCATCCCGCGCAGCGTCGAGCCCTCCTTGCCGATGTCGGTGAGGAAGATCTCGCCGACCGATCCGTCGTCGTACATCCCGGCCGTGATGTAGCCCTCGTGGCCCCCGATCGAGAACTTGTGCGTGATCGACTGACGCTCCCTCGGCATCCGTCGGCGCTTCGGCGGCGCCTTTGCGAGCGCCTCGGCGACCGCCCGCTCGATCTGCGCCTCGGCCGGCACCGGATCGTCGCGCTGCGCGTCGGTGCGCAGCGCCTGGGCGGTCTTCGAGCCGTCCCGGTAAATCGCCAGCGCCTTGATCCCCAGATTCCATCCCTCGATGTAGGCCTCGGCGATGTCCTCGACGGTCGCGGATTCGGGCAGGTTGACCGTCTTTGAGATCGCACCCGAGATGAACGGCTGCACCGCGCCCATCATCTTGATGTGGCCCATGTGCGAGATCGCTCGCTCGCCGACCGCGACGTCGAACACCGGCAGATGCGCTTCGTCGAGCTCGGGCGCGCCGATGATCGTCCCGTGCTCGTTCACGTACGCCACGATCTGCTCGATCTGCTCATCGCCGTAGCCGAGCGTCTCGAGTGCCAGCGGCACCGTGCGGTTGACGATCGTCATCTGACCGCCGCCGACCAGCTCCTTGAACTTGACCAGTGAGAAGTCCGGCTCGACACCGGTGGTGTCGCAATCCATCAGGAACGAGATCGTCCCGGTGGGCGCGAGCACGGTGGCCTGCGCGTTGCGATAGCCGTGCTGGTCGCCCGCTCGGACCGCTTCATCCCACGCTGACCGGGAGGCCTCGAGCAGCGCGGTGTCGGCGCAGGTCGAGTCGGGGATTGCGTAGGAGGCGTCCCGATGCATCCGCATCACGGCGTTGTGCGCCTCGCGGTTCTCCGTGTACCGCTCGTACGGCCCGATCGCCGCTGCAACTCGGGCGGAGCCCAGATAGGCCCGGCCGGTCATCAGCGCCGTGATCGCGGCGGCCGTGCCGCGGCCTGCGTCGGAGTCATACGGCACCCCGTTGGCCATCAGGTACGCGCCCAGGTTTGCGTAGCCCAACCCGAGCTGCCGGAAGGCGCGCGCGTTGCGGGCGATCTCCTCGGTGGGATAGCTCGACGGCGAGACGATGATCTCCTGCGCGAGCAGCACGATGTCGACCGCGTGCTCGAACGACTCGACGTCGAGCGAGCCGTCAGCGCGACGGAACTTCATCAGGTTCAGCGATGCCAGATTGCAGGCCGAGTCGTCGACGTGCATGTACTCCGAGCAGTTCGCCACCACGAATCCGTCGACGATGTAGGAGTGATGCAGCGGCTCGGTGAGGTTGTAGACATGCTCCTGGCCGTCGTCCTCGCGGCTCACCAGCCGCGTCCCAGCCTTCGTCTGATAGCGGCTCGTCTGGCCGATCAGCGTCGCGAGCGCCGCATTCTTGCGGGGAGTCGAGAAGCCGATCGCTGCCGCGAAGCGCTCGAGATCGCTGCCGGTGATCCTGAGGTCGAACGCCTCGCGCGACTGATACTCGATCCTCGTCCCATCGTTGCGCGTGTAGGAGAAGCTGGGGTGCTCGGCGTCCGAGGTGCGGTAGATCCGGCCGCGGATTCCGAACGTCGAGAGCAATCGCTGAACATCACGCAACAGGCGCTCGCTCCGGCTGCCGAGGCCTGCATACCGAGTGGCCTTGCCGCCCGCTTCCACGCGCGCCACGCAACCGTCGGCACCGAAGAGTCCTCTCAGGAACGCAGCCTGGACTTCCACCGGGGCCACGAAGATGGCTTCGGGGACCCGCTTCTGGTGCGCGCGGCCGGTCGTCACCCCGAGGCCGCTGAAGAGCTGACGGACGGCGTCACTGCCGACGCGCAGCTGAACCGTCTGATTCGCCATCAGCTGGCGCGAGACGCCACCGACGAGCTCGGTCAGCAACCCCTCGTGTGAGTCCGCCAGCCCGTCGTCGAGGTCGTCACCGCCGTACACCCATTGGGTCTGTGCATCGGTCAGGCATCCGTCGCCGATCAGGTGACCGGTGAGCTCGCCAAGGCCTTCACTCCACCGATCGGGCAGCTGCTTGTGCGTGACGGTACCTCCGCGGTGAAATGACTTCGCCGTCGCGTGAACCTTGACCGGCAGCTCCCACGAAGCGTCCGTCGCAAGGGTTGGCGAGTCGTTGAGCAGGACCTGGTCACGGGCTTCGAGCTCTTCCGCGCGCACATAGCCACGGTTGAGGGTCCAGATCCTGTGATTGGGAGTGCACCGCAGCTCGGCTCCGTTGGCGAACCGCAAGCGAACGACAGGACTGACCCCGTTGCGCATGAACGCGATCGGCGCAGTCGCGACCACACCGTCTGCCGGCTGCTCGGCGGTCGCCCGATGCGTGTAGACGCGCACATCCTCGCCCGCCTCGCCGCGCTCGACGAGCTCGGCGATCGGCATCAGGCCTCGAGTGGTGTGGACCCGTGCATCGCCGGGGAAGCAAGGATTAGACGCGTTGATCCGGCCCGAGTTCGGGCACGTGTGCCACTGGTTGATCGTGGTGTCGTACTGGACCCCTGGGTCGGCGCAGCGCCAGGCGGCCTCCGCGATCTCCTTCATCAGCTGCCGCGCCGGGATCGGCTCACCGATCGGCTCGCCGGTCCGCCGCGCGAGCAGGTGCCAATCCTCGTCGCTCTCGACCGCTCGCATGAACTCGTCCGTGACGCGCACCGAGTTGTTGGCGTTCTGGTACTGGATCGAGAAGAACCCCTCGCCGTCGATCGACATGTCAAACCCGGCGTCCCGGAGCGCGGCGGCCTTCTCCTCCTCCTTGGCCTTGCACCAGATGAAGTCGCGGATGTCGGGGTGATCGACGTCGAGCACCACCATCTTGGCGGCGCGTCGTGTCTTGCCGCCCGACTTGATCGTCCCTGCCCAGGCATCGGCGCCACGCATGAAGCTCACCGGCCCAGAGGCCGTCCCGCCCCTCGACAACGGCTCCATCGAGCCGCGGATCTTCGACAGGTTGATCCCGGAGCCGGACCCGCCCCGGAAGATCTTGCCTTCCTTGGTGTTCCAGGCGAGGATCGACTCGATGTCGTCCTCGACGCTGAGGATGAAGCATGCCGACGCCTGCGGGCTCTCTTCGAACCCCACGTTGAACCACACCGGCGAGTTGAACGCAGCCATCTGGTGGAGCAGGATGTGGATCAGCTCGGCCTCGAAGCTCTCGGCGTCCTCGCGGCTGGCGAAGTACCCACGCTCACGCCCCCAGCCGGCGATCGTTCCGGCGACGCGGCCGATCATCTCCTTGACCGAGCGCTCGCGGCTGGGCGAACCGAGCTGGCCCCGGAAGTACTTCTGGGCGACGATGTTGGTGGCGTTCTGAGACCAGCTCTTGGGGAACTCCACCTCGCGCTGCTCGAAGGAGACCTTGTCGCCTTGGCCGATCCGCGCGTCCCGCGACTCCCACTCGACGGCATCGAACGGATGCTCTCCGGGCGTGCTGAAGTAGCGACGGATCGAAAGGCCTTCGCCCGTCCTCGCACCGGCGGTAAGTGGGGTCTGCGGGGTGTGCGCCATACCGACTGCTCCTCTTTTGTTCGCTGTTTCCGGTGCTCTCGCGGGGCTTGCGCCCGGTCCAGGGGGTAACAGCGAATCCTCGCGAATGGCTCGGACGGAAAAGGTGGCGAAGAAGGCCCCTCTGCGCCCGCGGCCCCGAGTTGCGCTCTAGCTCAATTCTATCGAGGCCGGCCCCGTTTCCGGGGTGGGTCGAGGGCCTCCGCGGGCCCGTGCTAGCTTCGCCCACCGATGTCCACCGCGGAGCTCCTGCGCGCGCGAGCAGGCGGACCAGCCGTCGAGCGCAGCGGGCTGATCGCGATCCGGCGAGGAGACTTGCCGCTCGCTCCGACGGCGCTTGGGGGGGCGCTGCTGGTGGTGTTGCTGTACGCGGTCTACGCCCACGGGGCGGTCGCTTCGAGCAACGAAGAGCGGCTCCAGGTGGCGGTCGCGGCGCTCGCGGTGCTCGCAGTGGGTCCGTGGCTGTGGAGCGGCGCGCTGCGTTTCACGGCGCCAGCGGTCGCCTGGGGCGGTCTGTTGACGCTGGCGGTGTTCGCCGCCTGGAGCGGCGCCAGCGTGATCTGGAGCGTCGCTCCGGACCAGACTTGGCTCGAGCTCGATCGGATCGTGACCTACCTGCTGGTGCTGTCGCTGGCGATCGCGGTCGGGGCGTCTCACCCGCGCATGCTGGAACTGGTCGCAACCGGTCTGCTGGCGCTCGTGGCCACGGTCACGCTCTACGCGCTGGGACAGAAGCTCGTGCCCGGCGTGCACATCGGGCGACTGGTCAGCTTCAACCAAGCAGGCCCGCTGCCACGCCTCCAGCAGCCACTGGGGTACTGGAACGCGCTCGCAATGTTGATCGCGATCGGGGTGCCCGTCGCCCTGGCCGTGCTCGACGATCGGTCGCGCTCCCGGTCGGCGAGGCTCGCATCACTGGCGCTCCTCGTCGGCATGCTGCTGGCGATCGCGTTCACCTATTCGCGTGGTGGCTTGCTCGCGCTTGGGGCGGCGCTGGCGGTGGGGGTCGCGTGCAGTGGCGCGCGGCTGCGATGGCTGATGTGGCTGGCGATCGCGTGCCTGGCCGCGGCGCCTTCGTTGCTGTCCGGGCTGACCAGCCACCAGCTGACCGCGGCCGGGATCGCGCTCGGCCAGCGCGAGGCCGCCGGCGGCAAGCTGGCCGCGGTGCTGCTCGGCTCGCTGGTCGTGCTGCTGGTGCTCGCCGCGGGCCTGATGCGCCTGGAGCGCCAGCTGGTGCTCGAGCGCGTGCACACGCGAAGGATTGGCATGGCGCTCGCCGCGCTGGCGCTCGCCGCGCTCGCGGCGGGGGTGCTGGCGGTCGGCTTGTCCTCCCGGGGGATCGGCGGAACGGCGTCCCATGCCTGGAGGAGCTTCACCGCGACGCGCGCGACAAGCACCTATGACCCGCACCGCCTGCTATCCGCCGATTCCGAGAACCGCTGGGTGTGGTGGAAGGAGGCATCGGGGGCATTCAGCGACCGGCCGGTGACCGGCTGGGGTGCCGGCTCGTTCAGCGTCGTGCACCTGCTCTACCGGCGTCAGACGCTGTCGGTGCAGCAGCCTCACAGCCTGCCGCTGCAACTGCTGGCGGAGACCGGAGCGGTGGGAGCGGCACTCGCGCTCGGTGGCTTGGCATTGCTGGTGCTGGCGGCCGCGCGCGGCGCCCCTGGGCAGACGCCGGGGCGCGGGCGCCTGCTCTACGCCTCGCTGCTCGCGGCGGTGGTGGCGTTCGTGGTCCACTCGCTGTACGACTGGGATTGGGATCTTCCGGGCGTCGCACTGCCGGCGCTGGTATCGCTGGGGGTGCTGGTCGGCAGCCGGCGCGCCGGTCGGGGCGGTCCTGCTTCGGGCCTCCCGCATCCAGCCGCGCCCGCGCGCCGCGTCCCCGGGCTCGTGCGGGCGGTGGGGCTCGCGGGCGCGATCCTGTTCCTGTGCGCGTTCGCCGTCTCCGCGATCCTCCCGCGGCTCGCGGCCAGCAAGGCCGCTGCTGCGCTCGTCAGCAGCTCCGGCGGCTCGCCCGACGCGCTCGCACGGGCCCAGTCCGAGGCCGCGCTCGCGGACAAACTCGACCCGCTGTCCGACGTCGGGCTGCGGGCGGAGTCGACGATTGCGATCCACCGTGGCCAGCTGTCACTCGCTCGCGCGGAGCTGCTCGCCGCGGTCAAGCGCGACCCCACCGATGCGCAGGCCTGGGAGGAGCTGGCAGTCGACGACTATTTCCTGCGAGATCCCCGCGAGGGAGCGCTCGCGGTGCGGCGGGCGTTGCAGCTCGACCCTCGGGGCACGATTGCCGGCGGACTTGCGCAACGCCTGACGCTGGCGCTCAGCCCGCCCCAGGCTTCGCCAACCGCGGGTCCGGCGCCGGGCTCAGCGTCGACCGGCTAGGCGCCCCGCCGGCCGCGACTCGCTGGCCGCCTCCCACAGGTCAGACGCCGCCTCGGCGTTCGCCTGTGACTCGGCGGCCACGCGGACTGCCACGAGCGTGGCCTCTCGCTGGGAGAGCCGGGCTGCCTCGAGCTCAGCTTGCAGGACCTCGAGCTCCTTGCGGGCGTGGGTCAGCTCGCTCTGAACCCGCTCCAGCTCATGCGCGTCGCGCTCGCGTTCGGCGGTCCGCTCGCGTGAGTCCACAAGTGCCGATGCCCGCTCGCGCTTGAGCTCTGAGAGTCGCTCCTGAAGCCGCGCGCGCTTGTCGGTGGTCTCGTCGGTCGCAACTTCGAGCTGGGCGCGAAGTCCATCCGCCTCCTCGCGCGCGGCGATCAGCTCCTGCTCGAGCTCGCGCGCGCGGTTTGCGTCCGCGAGCACGGTCTTCAGGCGCGCGTTGAGCTCGTCGGTCCGGGCGGTCAGCTGGTAGCGCTCGGCCTCGAGCTCCTCGACGCGCTCCTGCAACTGCTCGTGCCCGGCGCGATTGGTCTCCGTGGCCTGCTGGTGCTCGGACTGGAGCACGGCAAGCGAGGACTCGGCATCGGCTCGAGTCGCGGACAGCAACGCCAGCTCGCCGAACATCGTCTCGAGCCGCGAGCTCAGCGAGCCGCGCTCGTCGACCAGTTGCAGCGCCCGTCCTTCCGCGAGCTCGAGGCTGGCCTCGACGTCCCGCAGCGCGGCCCGCAGCTCGGAGGCGTCTCCCTCTGCCTTGTCTCTAGCCTCCGCGAGCACCTCTAGGTCTGCAGTCGCGCCGCTGAGCCGCTCCTTTAGCTCCTGGCTCGCGAGTTGGAGCTCCTGCACCTGCGCAATGGCCTGGGAATGGGCCTGCTCGGCCTGCGTCGCGCGTTCCCGAGCCTTGATTGCGACCCCATCGAATGCCGCGACCTGTCGCGTGAGCTCGTCGCGCTCGGTGCTCGTGAGGCGGAGCTCCTCGCGCGAGCGCTGGAGCCCGAGCTCGAGCTCGTCCGAGCGCGCGAGCAGCCGGGCGCACTCGGTCTGCATCTCCACGAATGTGCGGTTGCCTTCCAGCACTGCGGCGACGAGCGCGACCATCTGTGTGCGCGTGTCCGCGATCCGCTGCTGCGTCGCGCCGAGCTTGCCCTCGAGCTCCTCCGCGCGCTGCCGAGTGGCGGTGCCCTCCGCCTCGGTGGCGGCCATCAGCTCGCGCGACTCGGTCAGCTCTCGCTCCACGCTCGCGAGTGAGCGCGCGAGCTGCGCGAGCTGGGCGTGGACATCCGAGCGTCGATCGTCCGCTGGCGCAGTCGCGTCCGACTCGGGGTCTTGCGCTTGCGGCGCGGGTTCCTCGGCAGGGGGCTCCCGCTCGCCGACACGCGCGCGACCTTCGCTCGGAGCGGGCAGGTCGACGATCGCGCCGCTGGGCAGCTCCAACGCGAACGTGCTGTCGTCACCGAGCAGCTCGCGCGGGGCCGGGTAGGCGGCGCGGATCAACCCGTCGGGATCGGCCGGCGCCGGCAACGGGGCGATGCGGTGCGCCTCGGGGCCGTCGTAGATGACCAGCGTCGGCCGTGCGTCTGACGCATGGGCGGTGGACTCGATCGCCGCCCGAAGCAGGACGGTACGAGGCCCAACGTCGACCTGCTCGAACTCGCGCAGCTCGATCGGCTGTGAATCGTCGGTCACGGCGCGGGCGATTTTAGGTCTGTTATATCTCTCGCGCGCATGCGCTCAACGACTGTTCGCCTCCCCAGTACCTCGTGAAGCTGCTCGTCACGGGTGGCGCGGGCTACATCGGCTCGGTGGTCGCCAGCCAGCTGCTGGCCGCGGGCCACGAGGTGGTCGTGCTCGACAACCTGGGTAATGGGCACCGCGCGGCGGTGCCCGCCGACTCGCGGTTGGTGGTCGCGGACCTGCTGGACGAACCCGCGGTGGGCGCGGCCCTGGATGAAGGTTTCGACGGCGTGCTGCACTTCGCGGCGCTGGCGTTGGTGGGTGAGTCGGTGTCCCATCCGGAGCTGTATTACAGGGTTAACGTCGGCGGAACGCTCAACTTGCTTGAGGGGATGCGGGCTCGATCGATCACGCGACTGGTGTTCTCCTCCACTTGCGCGGTCTA
>JAFAZB010000453.1 GCA_019240015.1 Solirubrobacterales bacterium | reverse complement strand
TGCCAGACGTTCTCGGCGCAGTCCCGCTGGCGCCCGTTAGTTCGGACGGACCTTTGATGCCGCCTGCCCGCGAGCTCTCGCTGGAGCTGCCACAGCCGGCCACCAACGCCGCGACACTCAACGCCGTGACGATGCCCGACAACCATCGCCTACCCATCCCGACCTCCTCCTCGTCTAGTCCCTCTACCCACTCAGATTCGTCGATTGCTACCGCGCCCCGAATCGCGAAACTAACAGCCGAGAGCCACCGCGCCAAGCGCTGAGATAGCGGCCTCGATGGAACCACTTGCTCATGTCCTCGAGCTCGCCGCGGTCAGAGCGCCGCTTCGCCTGCGGCACCGGCAGCGGGATCTTGTTGGCGCCCGCGCGGCTGCGTATGACAGGCCGCTCTCGCTCGGGACGCTATCGCGATCCCGTTCAGTAGCCACCAGGCGTTCGCCGCCGCCGCGCTCGTCGCACCGGGGACCACCGCGCTGACCGGGCTGCTACGCGTCCTCGGGGCCCGCCGACGATCGCACGCGCGGGCTGGGCGAGCCGTCCGCGGCGCATCGCAACAGCCGAGCGTCCAAAGCGCAGTCGCGTCCTAACGACGGCGTGCAATCGCCACAGAGCCGTTCCGTCAGGAGTGGCCCGAGCCCGCGCCTATCCGAGCTCGGGTATTCAGCGCCTGGCCTCGTACCTGGTCAGGAGCACGCCGTCAGGAAACGTCCGGGTCTCCACCAGGTTCAGGTTCACCCAGCTGTCGAGGCCCGTGAAGAACGGCGTGCCGCCGCCCAGCAGGACCGGGTGGGTGACGATCGCGTACTCGTCGATCAGCCCGGCCCGCATCGCCGCCGCGGCGAGGGTGGCGCCGCCAACGTCCATGGGACCGCCGTCCTCAGTCTTGAGCCGGGTGATCTCGGCGACAGCGTCGCCGCTGACCAGACGGGTGTTCCAATCGACCGCGCTGGTCGTCGAGGAGAACACCACCTTCGGCATGTCCCGCCAGCGGCGGGCGAACTCGATCTGCGCCGGTGCGGCGCCAGGCTGCTGGTCGGCGGTCGGCCAGTGGGAGCTCATCGTCTCCCACAGTTTGCGCCCGTACAGCGCCACGCCCGTCGTCACCACCCGGTCAGACCACCACTGGAACAGCTCGTCGCTCGGCACGCTCCAGCCGAGGTCCTCGCCGGGCGCGGAGATGTAGCCGTCCAGGCTCACGTTCATGCCAAAGGTCAGTTTCCGCATGCCCTCAGCCTCCCGTGAGTCGGTATTCGGCGTACAGACCAACACCCCTGGGCCCGGCCGAGCCCTGAATAGGAGATCGCGACGATCGAAGCGTAGGCCCCCGCGGGGCTGGGTCTGCCAAGCTCAGTTTGCCGAGTCCAACCGGCCCCAGTAAATGGAGCTAGCCGGACTCGAACCGCCGACCTCCTGGGCGCGATCCAGCGGCCTGCTGCGATCCCGGATGGCGCCGACCGCGGGCGCGATCCGGGATCGACGGTTGGCGTTCGCGTAACCGGCGACTGCATTCGTCATCCGACGATGCGCGATAGCGACAATGCCTATGGAGACCTGCAGCCGTGAGCGCCCGGCCGGCTGATCAGCACGAAGGCCGAAGCGTCAACTACGTCGCCCGCCGGCTCGGGCACGATGCCCGGCTCACGCTGACGCGCTACGGACCCGTGATGGACGAACTAGAGGACACGCCGGGATCGAAGCCGAGGTTGCGATCGCCCACGCGCGACGGAGAGTCGGTCCAAGCGAGCTGGGCGCCGTGTCAGAATTTGAGCCGTGACCAAGGCCGACCTCCACAAGCTGGTCGACGAGCTGCCCGACACTGCGGTCGAGGGCGCAGGCGTGCTTCTGCGCGGGATCATCAAGGGACCGATCGATCCCGACCAAGCTTGGTTTTGGACGCCTGAGTGGCAGGCGAAAGAGCGAGAGGCGGATGCCGATATCGCGGCTGGCCGAGGCCTCTTCTTTGGCAGCGACGAGGAATTCATCGCCCATCTTAAGAGCGTCCCGCCGGCAGAGTCGGAGTAGGTGCCGACGCACGAAGAGCTGCCCCGGTTTCTTCGAGACTGGGAGCGACTCGGACCTCAGCAGCGTCGCGCTTTCCTAAGTGCGCTTAGCCTCTTCATCGCCGGCGTGGCCAGCCAGTCGTTCGCGCCGCAGCTACGGGTTAAGCGTGTCCAGGGCGAGCCTGGTGTGTGGGAGATGACCTGGGCGGCGGATGGGCGCGCGACGTTCTCGTATGGAGCTGAAGGTTGTCGCCGGTCAGCCGCATGTCATCTGGCGACGGATTGGAACCCACGACGTGTTCCGGCGCCCGTGATCACGCGCTGCGCCGAAAGCTGATGTACCCGTTTGGTACCCGCGACCAAGTCCCAGACGTTCGACGGCCACCCCAAGCAAACCGGCAAGTCCTGTATTCATTGAGGATCAGAGGAATGGAGCTAGCCGGACTCGAACCGGCGACCTCCTGGGTGCGATCCAGGCGCTCTCCCAACTGAGCTATAGCCCCGAGCGGCGGCGGCGCCGCGCAGTGGGCGAAGTGTAGCCCCGCTCCGATTGCCGATCCCGCGGGACCAAATGCCGGGTCCCGCCGCCTACCGACCGCTTGCTTTGGACACCCGATACTTCAGTTTGGCGTGATTTGGCCGATAGCCTCAGGAAAGGAGCGCCTTGATGAGCTTTCGCACACGCCTAACCAGTTTCTTTCTGCTGATTGTTGTCGTGCCGATGGTGGCAGTCGGATTCTTGGTCTTCCGCCTGATCGGCGATAGCGAGACCGGCAAGGCGGATGCTCGTGCGGTGGGGATCGCGAACGCGGCCGCGGACGTCTACGAGAACTCGATCAGGGCGGCGCGGTATGACGCCAAGATGGTCGCGGGCGACGTTGGCTCGCTGAACGGGTCCTCGCTACGCACCCGGCTGCTGGCGCTCACCACCAGCGCCGGGCTCGCCAGGATCGTGGTGACCGAAGGCTCGCGAACGCTGGCCGACGTCGGCACTCGCACTGCGATCGCGCCGGGCTTCGCCGCGGTCGGCGCGACGCCTCGCCGCTCCGCGGTCAGCGTCGGCGTCTCAGAGCTGACCGCCGCCCAGTACGGCCGGCAGCTATCGGGTTCGGGGATCGCGGTGGTGGTTCGCCAGGGCGCTCTGACGCTTGGCTCAACGGTGCCGCGGACCGGCAACACCGCACTCCCGCGGCATGGGACGGTCACAATCGGAGGAGCCGGCTACCGTGCGGTGACCCAGACGTTCGCTGGATTCGGCCAGTCGGCCGTCGAGGTGACCACGCTGTCGAGCCTGTCGGCGAGCGCGGGCATGGCCGGAACGAGCCGAGTGCTGGCTGGGGTGCTGATCGCCGCGTCGCTGCTGCTCGCGTTCGTGTTCGCGCTGCTTGCCTCGCGCGCGCTCCAGAGCCAGCTAGGGCGCTTCCTGGAGGCGGCACGCCGACTTGGCAGCGGTGATTTCTCGGCACCTGTTCCCACCGAGGGGAGCGACGAGTTCGCCGCTCTCGGGCAGGAGTTCAACAGCATGTCCAACCAGCTGGCGGGTCGCCTGGACGAGCTCGATCGGGAGCGGGCGCGGCTGCGCGAGTCGATCCGCCGCATCGGGCAGACATTCGCCTCGAACCTCGACCGGCCGGCGTTGCTCGAGCTGGCGCTGCAGACCGCGGTCGATGCCGTGCACGCGGATTGCGGCCGGCTGACTGCGCGGGCGAACCCTGGGGAGCCACTCTCGGAGGCCACCCGCGTCGGCTCGCTGACCGGCCTCGAACGGCAAGTGCGTGCAGCGGAGGGAGCGGCGCTCGAGAGCGGCGGATTCGGAGAAGCCGACGGAGAGTCAGCCAGCATCGCGTCGGTCGCGCTTGGGGCGTTCGAGCCGGGCGGGCGCACCCACGGGCTGATCACCGTCTCGCGGGCGTCGCGGCCCTTTGATGACGACGACCGCGAGGTGCTTAGGTCCCTCGCGTCTCAGGCGGCGCTCGCACTGGAGAATGTGGAGCTGCATTTCCAGGTGCGCCGTCAAGCCGTCACCGATGAGCTCACCGGGCTCGCCAATCACGGCCGCTTTCAGGAGCTGCTCAATGCCGAGGTCGAAGCGGTTCGGCGCTACAACCATCCGGTGGGATTGATCATGCTCGACATCGATGATTTCAAGCTGATCAACGACACCCATGGCCACCAGCAAGGCGATCTGGTGCTCGGCCACGTGGCGCGTGTGCTGCGCGAGAATTCTCGTGACGTGGACGTGCCGGCGCGCTACGGTGGCGAGGAGATGGCTCTGATCCTGCCGCACACCGATCTCGACGGCGCTTATGCGATCGCGGAACGGATCCGGAGCGCGATCGAGGCGCTTCGCGTGCCACAGCTCGACGGCACCGGCGCGCTTCGGGTCAGCGCCAGCGTGGGGGTCGCATCATCGTCTGAGGGCAGCAAGTCGGAGCTGATCCTGGCTGCTGACAGCGCGCTTTACGCCGCCAAGCGGCACGGCAAGAACAGGACCATGAAGGCCGAGGCCCAGACCGCTAACGTGTTTGGAGCTGGGTAGGCTTTGCGCCATGGGTCTTCTTGACGACGCGATTCGTGAGCATCTAGATCTGAAGCGCCGCCGGGGCGCTGATCCCACTGAGGTCGAGCGGGCCGAGCGAGAGGCGCTGGGCCCCGTTCGCCGAACTCCTGACGAGCCTCCCGAGGCCGAGCTCGAGAATCACCAGGGTCCCGCCTACGACCAGGAGGACGATCGCAACTGGGGTCAGGAGCTGTTCGACGATCCCGCGGCGCCGACCGTCGAGGACCCTGATCAACCTCGTCACGTTCGCGGCCAGCGGGACCTCGAGTTCGAGGATCAGGCCGAGCCGCTCGAGCCGCCGCCCGCGGACGATCCGCTCGAGCAACCGGATCCGCTCGGGCCCCCCGCCGCGCCGCATGGCCGGGCCGAGCGCCCCGCCGCGCCGCCACCCGACTCGGAGGAGCCCGCCGACCCACATCCCGACAGCGCGCTGGATTCCGAGCATGAGGGCGAGCAGACGGTGGAGTACGACGTCGAGCGAGCTCTCGAAGGCTCCGAGCGTGACGACGTCCTCGAAGAGACGCCCGAGTTTCTGCAGGAGACGCCCGAACACGACCGCCTGTGGTTCGAGCAGCGTCCACCGCGCGACTTCGACTTCGACGGCTGACACCCCCGGGCGAGCCACTCGGCACGCCCTAAACTCTCCGCCCGGGGGGCCATAGCTCAGTTGGGAGAGCGCCTGCTTTGCAAGCAGGAGGTCGCCGGTTCGATCCCGGCTGGCTCCATCGGGGAAGTGCCTGGTGACAGCACTTTTTTGGGTTCCCGGCAGGCAAGCGTCGGAGCGAGGGTGTTCTCCAGCAATGCTCCCCGCGCCCCGGGTTGCGCCCGGCTCCGTTCGCCCGGATGACGAATGGAAACACGTTTTGCAGCGTGGCGGCCTTCGCCGCCGCCTGCGTGTGACGGGGCCGCGGATGCTCGCCGAGGACTGAAAGCAAGACTCGCCTGAACGTGCTGGCGGCGGAGAGCAGCAGTGCGCTGCGGTCAATTCGCGACGCCTAGGGTTCTGCTGGTTGGTGATTCCGCCACTCTCACCCAGGGCGGTCGCGGAGACCGCCACCGCCGCGCGCGGGATGAGCCTGGGCAAGCACCGTGGTGGTCGAGATGCGAGCCCGAGGCTGCGGGACCTGCTCACACTCCGTTCAGCAGCCCTCGCAGCGTCGCGGCGTAGGTCTCGAGGGCGTGGCGCCCGTCGTAGGTCAGCGCTACCGAGGTCCGCGAGGCCGGTCCGCTGCCCGTCTTGCTGGTCGCGAGGTAGCCTGCCTCTTCGAGCTTGCGCAGGTGCGTGATCAGGTTGCCCGGCGTTAGCTCGAGCATGTCCTGGAGGCGTTTGAACGACAGCTGGTCACCCTCGGGCAGGGTGACCAGCGCCGCCATGATCTGCAGCCGCGCCGGGACGTGAATCAGCGGGTCGAGCGCCTCGGCGGTCATGCGCCCATCCGCACCGTGTATGTCCGAGTCGCGCGCCGCTGCCACCTGCCGATTGCCGCGTTGGCCAGCAGCAGCACGCAGAGCCCCGCACCGTTGAGGAGCCACATGCCACGAGGGCCGGCAATTACGCCGAGGGCGGCGATCAGCGCGACCGGAACGACGAGCGCGACCTCTTGCCAGCGCTTGTGGAGCGCGCAGCGCCCCGCCCAGACGGCGGCAAGCGCGATCAGGGTTCCGTTCAGGAAAAGCGACCAGAAAAAGCCGGCGCTGTGGTGGGCGCTGCTCGCGATCCCGATCAGCACCAGATAGCAGACAAGCAGGACCCCGCTCATCACAACGGCCTCCTCGCGCTGGACCTTCACGGAGCGGCCGCTGATGCCGCTCCGGGCTCGCGCGTAGGAGTAGATGACGGTGGCGATCCGGAGTGCGAGCAGCACGTAAAAGACCGCCAGCGACGCGGGGCTGGGGCCGGTGAACGGATGCTGATTGCGGACGTTTAGCCACACGACGCCGAAGCCGGCGAGCGCCACCACCGCCGCGACCAGCGACACCCACGGCGCCCGGAAGTCCAGCGAGCGCCGCGCGTCGGCCTGGGTCTGCGCCAGTAGGCGCGCCGCGTCGCGGGGTTGCATCCGGCTCTCCTCCGGAGCTCCGGACGGCGGTTCGATCTGTGTAGTCATAAGTTCCTCTCCCGGCTAGCGTTTGTCATGCAAACCCTAGCTTACTTTGTGAGATAAAGTCAAGCGCCCTTCAGCAAGAAACGCCTCGGAGGGGTTCCACGCCAGTGAGGACATCGGCGAAGGTGCCACGCAAGAGGCGACCGCCCGAAGCGGATCACGTCGGCGCGCCGGAGTCGCTGATCCCCTGTCCGGCGGCGGGCGCGGCGGCGACGGTCCGCGCTTCGGTGGACAGGGCCACGTGGCTGGCGCGCCGGGCAGGGTCCCGGGGCGAATCGACGCTGACGCCCGAGCGAGGCCACTGCCGTGTCCGCCAACTCGATCGCATACTCGGTCAGCGCCACGACTTCGCGTGGCTCTGCGCCGCGGCGCTGGACGACACGCCCGGCCGGGCGAGGTTGGCCCCCCTTCACCGACGCGTTCCACAGGGTGCACCGTCGCCGCAGGCTGTGCAAGCAGCCGACCGCCCAGACCGTGTCAGTTTAG